>DWYL01000079.1 GCA_019118685.1 Candidatus Blautia merdipullorum | reverse complement strand
TGAGTGATTATTATCGGCAACAGCCGAAATGCGTACTTTGAAAAGTAAATATGATCCGGAACAGAAAAAAGAACATAGAAAATAGACATAACTGTCGCTATGCCTAAAAAATAGTGTATAATGATCAGAGGATTATGCCTTATTTAAAATCAACTTTGCGAGGGTGGATTCAAAGGGCAGATCCCAAGCATCCAAATGCTGAAGCATGAGGATGTGATACAGGCGGCAGTACCACATCTTAGTTGAGCGGTGTCTGCCGCTTTCTAATTGAAAGTCTATTTTCTCACGTTTATTCGAACGTTCAGCCGAAGTTCTGGCATTGTACTCCAACTTCCACTGTGCACTGTCACGAGGCGGGAAATTGATCAGCCTTGGATTATCTTTCATTGCAAGATGAACGGTGCGCCCATATTTGGAATCTGAGCAGGGGGTGCTGCAAGAACATCCGTATTTACGGCTGGCAAGCGGACAACGGAATTTTAACCGTGCCTTTGAAGGCTCAGAACCGTCATGATTCATTTTTCGTCCTGCTTTGCAAATAGGAACGCCATCTTTTCCAATGGTAAAATCATCTTTGTATTTCATGTTGATTCCCCGCTTTTCGTTTAAATCAATGAAAGGCTGAATATCATTCTTGCGGCAGTATAAGTAATAAGGCATGGCATCATGAGCGGAATCTAAAAGCCATTTTCTGACATGAAAATCAGGAAGAAAAGCTTTGAAACGGAAGTAAGCTTCCAAAAACCCATGGGAATCATGCTTTGATGCAGGATTCAATAAAGGGAATAAAGGCAGGTCGCTTTCTGAGTTTGCCGCAACCAGCATATATAAGTGGTAGCCATGATAAAAGCATTCTCTGGAAGAATCATAGCCGATGTCACAGTCAGGCTGGGAAAAGTAACGGTCACAATCACAGGAAGGAATCCCATTTTTGGAACATTCGCAAATACGGTGTTTCCGTTCGCGTGCAGATGTCGTAACAGGCATCCCATCTCCGGCAATGGAAAGATTGGAGATATCGATCAATCCTTTGGATATGGAGACCGATAAAAATTCATGACCATAAATCTTGAAAAGAGAGGCATAAGGCTGTTCCTCTATGGAAAAGGATGAATCTTCCATAGATTGGAAAAGTTGTTCAACTGTGACATTTTCAATGGGCTCTGCCTTATCTCCTTTTTGTTTTGGTTTTTTAACCTTCTTCTTTTTTACAGGACGGATATGGGGAGAAAGATTGTCAGGAGCAGAATCCCAGAGTCGGCCAAGGAAGTCGTAGAAAGTGCCGACACCGGGAGTATCACCAAAACGGAAGCCGCTGAGGATTGCATAGAGAGGATTAATCTTCAATTGCGCAGCCCAATCGGTAAGGGAATGGACTTTGAAAACGAGGGAAAGAAGATAAGAACGCTGCATGCAGGAAGGAGTCCTTGGTTTTGGACCAAAGACAGAATATTTACTGCGGAGCAGTTCATCGGTATAAGAAAGGTCAAGATTCCAGAAACGTTCAATGATGTCCCATGTTGATTTCGCAAAAACAGAGGGATCCGGATAATATTTACGAAGGTTTTCGAGAACAAAAGTTTGATAGGCGGAATGACCGCCAGAATTAACAGGTAACATAAAAATCGCCCTCCAGTCGATGAAAATAAAATATATTCAATCGGCTTCGCCACAAATTTTGAGCGATTTGTCAAGACTTTTTTGGCAAAAAGTGGGGGATTTTAATAAAAAAGGAATCTGCAAGCCTTGCTTTTCCTGAGCTGAAGATTCCGAGAGATTATGACTCTGAAAGGGAGGATATAGATTTATGAAAAGAAGGGTATTGATTTTTGCAGCTGCTGCAGTTGCGGGGATGCTGCTGCTCACGGCATGTACGTCAAAGGAGGAGGGCGCAGGGCAGTCCGCCGGCACGCCAACTGACGCGGCATCAGGACAGACGAGCAGTGCCTCATCCGACGTACAGCAGAGCAGCCAGACAGGGCAGGCTGCAGACGGGCAGGCGGATGCATCCGTGCCTTCTCAGGGAGAGGCGTCAGGTACGCCGGTTGATGACAGCGCAGCGCCTGAGGCGGCTGGTGAGCCGGTTGAAGACGGAGGGCCAGTCGGAGAGGTGATTCCGGATGAATACGCGGACGCTGCCGAAAACGATACGGAAGGGGAGACGCAGGAAGCTGTTTCGGAGGCGCAGTCAGACGCTGCATCGGAAGATATCTGGAGCGGAACGTATGCGAGCGGGACAGAGAGCGTGACACTGACCTATGCGAACGAAGATTCCATTTCCTTTGCTTTTGCACAGTCCGGGATTTCCGGTACGGCCAAGGTAGATGGATATCAGGCGGTTTATAATGGAGATGACCATTACGTTGTTGTCTTCAGTATCAACGGCGATGTGCTGGATGTTTCCGTTTCGAATGAGGAGGATTATGATGCTTCCGGTTCACCGCTGATCGGCACTTATGTGAAAGAGTAAAAACCGACAGGGAAGATACTGAGTGGGGAGAGACAGTATGAAATTAGAAAAGATGAAGCTCTGGTGCAAAAGGCATCCGTACGGCATGGCGATGATTTATCTCGT
>DWYL01000078.1 GCA_019118685.1 Candidatus Blautia merdipullorum | reverse complement strand
GGTGGACAATACTTATAAAAAAGAAGAAATAGATCTTGTTAGAAAAATTCTGTTTGAGGCCATCACAAAGACAGCGCCGGGGCAGTTATCTGTGGCTGGTTATGACAGCGATCTGTCCGGGATCTTTGCTCCCTTCTCTGCATTATCTTCCGGAGGCTCGAAGGTTTTGACGCTGCTTCAAAGCGAAGAAGAGTTGAGAAAATATTTAGGATATCTCAGACAGGACATTCAGTCCGTACAGAATGTGATCCAGGGAAGGGAAAAGTCACTGCTTGAATTCCGACGAAAAACAGGACGGGCAGTGGAAGGGTACCGTCTCATTGTGCTGTCGGTGGATATGGGGATTTTGAATCAGCAGATCCGTGCGGAGTTGGCAACATTGATGCGCAATGGGCCTGCAAATGGCGTTTCTTTTCTGATTTACTCAACGGTTTATATGGATCTGCAGTTTATGAGCAGAGAAGAAGCGGTAGATCGAGTGCTGAGTTTTTCGCCGAACATGACGCTACTCTATGCAGAGGATCATCAGATTTCCATCGAGGGAGAACAGAACCGAAAGGTGAACTTCCGTTCATTATCCGCAGAAAGGATGGTCCAGGCATGTGAAGAGTGCATGGAAAGAACACAGAAAGCAGCCCTGCCTACAGTGAAGTTCCAGGAGATGGAGCTGCATAAAAAAGCAGAGTGGAGTAGTTCTTCCGCAGAAGGACTGACGTTCACAGTCGGGAAATGGGGAGTAAACGACGTCAATATCACCATTGGAGATGAGGTAAATCAAAGACATAATGTTTTGATCACCGGCGCTGTGGGTCAGGGGAAGTCTAATCTGATCTCTGTGATTATCCACAGTCTCTGCACGCGGTATTCTCCTTCGGAATTAAGATTATATCTGCTGGATTTTAAAGAAGGCGTTACCTTTAAGGCATTTTCCAATCTGGATAAAGAGGATTATCTTCCGCATGCGGAAGCGCTTGGCCTGGAAAGCGATCCGGAATTTGGACTGGCGGTATTAGATGATTTATACCGGGAATATTTACACAGGATGAATTTGCTGAAAAAGAAAAGCGTAAAGAGTATCCAGGAGCTTCGTAAACAATACCCGCTTCTGCAGCTGCCCCGGATCGTGGTCGTTATTGACGAATTCCAGATGATGTTTGGGGAGGATATGCAGACCGGACAGAAGATTGTGGATCTTCTGGAAAAATCAGTACGGCTGTTCCGGGCGGCCGGCATCCATTTTATTCTGGCTTCCCAGACTCTTACGGGAAATCTCGTCCTGGCACAGAAAAGAGAGGCCATTTTTGGTCAGGTGCCAATACGGATCGCGTTGAAAAACTCTCTGGCAGAATCTTATCAGACATTATCTATGGGTAATTCCGTTGCAGCCTTTTTGCGGCCCAGAGAAGCAGTGGTAAATTTGGATTATGGGGAGGTTTCTCAAAATAAAAAATGTGTGATCGCGTTTGCAGATGAAAAAGTATTAAAACCCATGAGGAGAACATGGTGGGAGAAAAAGAAAACGAGTTATGCAGCGCCTTATGTATTTGAAAGTGAAAAACGAGTAAATATCGAGAAAGTGGCAGAGGAAATGCGTTCATACAGGCAGTCACAGGCTCTTCCCGTGGCATTCATGGGAGAACAGATCGCGATTCACGGGAAACCGGTGAAGATCCCATTGCCACAGGAACCGGGACGGAATATTGCAATTATCGGAGCATCTGAAAGTGAGTGTAATGTTGGAGACGGTATTTTGCAGAGTATAGCAGTTTCTCTGGCGGCTCAGCATAAAGAGGGAAATGCAAGATTTATTTTCTGTGATTTTGAGCAGGAAGAATCTTATGAAAAGAGATATCCCGAATTTACAAAAATGATGGAACTTTGCGGATATTATCTGGAAACTATTTCCGGCAATGAATTTGAAGCGGCGTTTAAGGAACTGTTAAAAGGTGAAAGTAAAGAAGAAGTGGTATATGTTTTTGGCAGATTTATGGATAAATGGAGATATGAACCGGATCCGTTCGGTCAGGGGCCGTTGAAAAACTTTGTAGAAAAAGGGCCTTTTCAGGGAATACACTTTGTAGGATGGTGGGTCAAAGCTTCATTTTACAATTCCCAGATAGGGATGGGCGGTACAGATGCATTTAACTCGAAAGTCTTTCTTCGAGTCGATGAAAAGACGGTACAGTCTCTGGCGTCTCCCTTTATTCGCTGGAAGGCTCAGACAAACAGAGCATTGTTAAGTGACGAGGTGGAACTGGAGGGACCAGTCAAATTTATTCCGTTTGCACCCGTTACAGAGGAAGATGTCAGAAGATTCAGATCACAAATATTTTAATGATCAGGAGGTAGGAACAATGTCACAGGTACAACAGTTGATTGCTGCGATCAATGTTCTGGTTCGTCAGATGGAAGAGCAGTCTGCGCAGATTCGCAGCTTTAATAGCAAATTAGAGCAGATGGAGCAGCATATGAATCAGGTATTGGGATCCGATCATTCTGCAGGTCAGAAAATGATCAGACAGATAGAGCAGACTCGTGAACAGAATAACCAGACCCTGAATCGTCTGCAGATGGCGAAGGATAAGCTGCAGCAAATAAGATTGGTATAGGAGGATTGGATCATGTCAATAGAAGAACTTATTCGGGAGACAAGCAGTATGAAAGTGTCTGCAGAGGAGCTTTCGGCCAGATTGGCGGCTACCTCACAGGGACTTAGTCAGAGTAATTCCAATATGGTCTCATTAGTGACCGGCAGTAGAAGAGGCGAGGATGCGGTGCGCGCGGTGGCAGATGCGGTGCGTGGATTACAGAATTCTTCCCTGCTTATCAAGCAGATGGGAAGGGAATGTGAAGAATTTATTCATCAGGTTTCTCAGTAAGAAAGCAGATGGGAGAAAAGAGGATGCTGGTAGTAAATGAGGAAAAGGTAAGAGCAAAGTATTTTCTGGGACAGGATCTGCAGAGTTCTGTCACGAATCTTTTTCATGAGGAAAACATGCAGATAGATACAAAAGCTGCTTTTTTCAATACGGCCCAGGGAATGGCCTCCGGATTGGATCAAAGTGTGATAAGGGCCTTTGAACAGGCCTTGCAAGAGATGAAAGAGGCGCGGGAATTGGTCATTTATGCGCATCAGCTGGTGGGCTCGCTTAGCGTAATGGATGAGGAGGAAGATGATGAGTCGGATTGAAGATATAAAATACAGGTTAAGAGCGATCGAAAACAGAGCAGAAGACCATGGGAAAGAATGTCTCA
>DWYL01000077.1 GCA_019118685.1 Candidatus Blautia merdipullorum | reverse complement strand
TTTCCTCTTTCCAACTGGACAGAAGCAGATATCTGGCAGTACATCCAGCGGGAGAATATAGAGATCGTTTCTCTTTATTATGCCAAAGAACGTCCCTGCATTTACCGGGACGGCAATATCATCATGGTAGATGATGACCGTCTGAAGCTTCTTCCCGGTGAAGAAATCCAGTATAAAAAAATACGGTTCCGGACCCTTGGCTGCTATCCCCTTACCGGAGGAATGGAATCCGATGCAGATACTCTGGACAAAATCATTGCAGAGACCCTGGGCGCTGTTTATTCCGAAAGGACCAGCCGGGTCATCGATCATGAAGCGGCCGGCAGCATGGAACGCAGAAAAAGGGAGGGATATTTCTAATGAAGGATCTTTTAAAATTTCTGACCTGTGGAAATGTAGACGATGGAAAATCCACCCTGATCGGTCATTTATTATATGATACCAAGCAGCTTTACGCCGACCAGAAACAGGCGCTGGAGCTGGACAGCAGAGTAGGAAGCACCGGAGGCCAGATCGACTACTCTCTTTTGCTGGATGGACTGATGAGCGAAAGAGAACAGGGCATCACCATAGATGTTGCCTACCGGTATTTTAAGACAGAAATGCGCAGCTATATTGTGGCGGACGCTCCGGGCCACGAAGAATACACCCGGAATATGGCTGTAGCGGCATCTTTTGCCCAGCTTGCCATTATTCTTATTGATGCATCCAAAGGGGTACAGATCCAGACCAGACGCCATCTGCGGATCTGTTATCTCATGGGAATCCGTGATTTCTTATTTGCCATCAATAAAATGGATATGGTAGGCTATGACCGTCAAAGGTGCAGAGAAATCGAAAATACCATTCATGGAATGACAGATACATTCACCTTAAACAGTCTGGCAATCATTCCTGTATCTGCAACTGCCGGGGACAATATTACAGAACATTCTGATAAAATGCCCTGGTACAACGGTCCCTCCCTTCTGGAATATCTGGATCAGGTAGAAGTCCGTTCTGACCCTTCCGATACCGATTTTACCATGCCTGTGCAGCGGGTGTGCCGTCCTGATTCCAGTTTCCGTGGTTTCCAGGGACAGATCGAAAGCGGAAGTATAAAAGTAGGAGAAGAGATCAGAAGCCTGCCAAGCGGCGAATCCGCCACAGTTACCGGCATTCTCACCGGCTTTGATGCTGTAGATGAGGCCGTCACCGGCCAGCCGGTAACCTTGCAGCTGGACAGGGAGATTGATATTTCCAGAGGCTGCGTACTTGTAACAGGAAAGGGCCATCCTATTTCAGAAAGCTTTGTTGTAACACTTCTTTGGATGGATGAATCCCCTCTCGTTCCAGGCGTAAACTATATCCTGAAACTTGGAACTAAAATGGCCAATGTCACCATAATGGAAATCCAGTATAAAATCGATATTCACAGCGGAAGACATGTACCGGCGGAACGTCTGTATAAAAATGAGATCGGCGTCTGCAGCGTGCTAAGTACAGAAAAAATCATCCTGGATACCTTTGACAAAAGCCAGGCGCTGGGCGGACTGATCCTTATCGACCAGGTAACAAACCGCACCTGCGCCGGAGGAACCGTACGGGATGTTTTATCAGGCCATGGCGATCTTTTCTGGCAGAATTTTGATCTGACCCGTGAGATCCGGGGCAGAAATATGGGGCAGACCCCTCTTACCATCTGGTTTACCGGCCTGTCAGGTTCCGGAAAATCCACCCTGGCAAATGCTCTGGAAAAGCGTCTCTATTCCATGGGCAAGCACACCATGGTCCTGGACGGGGACAACATAAGAATGGGGCTGAACAGAGATCTGGGCTTTTCAGAAGAAGACCGGATAGAAAATATCCGCAGGATCGCTCAGGTAGCTAAGCTGATGAACGATGCCGGTCTGATCGTGCTTACTTCATTTATCTCTCCCTACCACCGAGACCGGGAGAATGCCCGGGCCATTATCGGTTCTTCCTTTGTAGAGGTCTATGTCAGCACTTCTCTGGAGGAATGCGAAAGCCGGGATACCAAACAGCTTTATAAAAAGGCCAGAATGGGAGAAATCCCTGATTTTACCGGTGTCAGCAGTCCATATGAAGTTCCCGTTTCACCGGATATTACGGTGGACACTGCAGGCCGGCAGATAGATGACTGCGTAGCTGATATCCTGGATAAACTGGCTTCATTTTTAAACTAAATGGTTTTATAAAAAGAAGGAGGATTTATGAAAAAAAATCCGGATTTTGTCTGTATCGGCTTTCAGAAATGCGGGACCACCACCCTCTATGATCTGCTGAAACAGCACGCAAATATATACCTGACCGAAGACGTAAAGGAACCCATGTTTTACCGGGTTCCCGGTTTCAGGCAGATACTGGGGCCTTCCTGGTATGACAAAAGGTACTTCGGCAGATATGAGGCTGCCAAAAAGTCCATGGTCTTGGGCCATAGAAAAACCTCAGATTCTGTAGGTCTTCTTACGGGGCGCAGGGGCCGGCAGGCTTTGGGAGAACTGTCTGAACCAAAAAAGGCTCCCGTATCTGCCGTTCCCAGGGAATACCGCTCTTCTCCGGAAAAGAATCCCTTATATACCGGGGAAATAAATGCCGGTCTGGGCTTTGGGGGATGCGCCAGATGGCTGGGAAAAGATTTTCCTTCTGATACAAAGCTGATCTTTATGATGCGGGATCCGGCAGACCGGTGTTATTCCGCTTATAAATATTTTCTGGCTCTGGGCTTTCTTCCAATGTCCGTAGTGACTGATGACAAAAAAAGAGGACATGCTGCAGCCTTTGACACGTATGTCCGCTCTGTGCTCCTGAATCCCAGGCGCAGGAAAGAGATCATGAAAAAGCGGCTGAAATACCTTTGCTTTTCCCAGGGAAACTATGCATACTGCATTGAAGAATATCTTCGGTATTTTCCCAGAGAAAATATGGAATTTGTCTTTTTCGAGGATTTTATCCGGAATGAGGAAGCAGTGACAAAAGAGATCCTGAATTTTCTCCACATACCTATGGATCCTGAAATAACCTTTGGAGTAAAAAGCAATGAAACAAATTTCCGGCCGGCAGGGCCTGTCCGTTCCAAGATCATGTATTTCTTTCAGGGAACTTATTACACCCTCTTTGAATTTCTCGCTCTTGGCCGCAGTCATCCCGGTTTTTTCCGAAAATTCACCGATTTTTATGACTGGATCATGGAGACCTGCACCAGACCGGAAACTGACAATTCAAAAATGCTGCCTGCCACCAGAAAACTTTTAAATCATTATTACCAAGGTGAAATCAGAAAAGTAGAAAACCTTGCAGGACGTAAAGTTCCGGAAAGCTGGTCGAGAAATGAAGAAAGAAGCGGAGAATAACAAAAGCAAAATTTCCAGACTTATCACAGCCCTGGTCCAGTGCGGTCTTCTGGGCTTCGGCGGAGGAAATGCGCTGATACCTGTTTTATACAGAAAAGCAGTGGAAGAATATCATCTGGTATCCAAAGATGATTTTGAAAAGGCGGTGGTGGTAGCCTCCATCACTCCCGGAGCTTTGCCGGTGGAAATCGCTGCGGGGATCGGCCGTATCACCGGAGGGGATCTGGGAATGCTCTGCGCAGCCGCAGCGATCTCCCTCCCCGGCTGTCTTCTTGTGCTCTTTTTTACCGCCCTGCTCAGTTCTTTCGGAAGTCAGCTGGCTCTTCAGATCAACTATCTCTCTGTGGGAGTCACAGCCTATATTCTCTATGTATTAGGCTGCTATGTGGCCCAGACTCTGGAAAACAGCCGTGCAGACCGGATCCAGAGCCACTGGGAAAAAGGGAAACCTTCCGGCAGGGTTTCTTTCAGTCCTTCCTGTGTACTGATTATCGCTGCTGTTTTCCTTGTCACCTGCGGCGGTCAGATATATCATATTTTCGGCATCCAGGGGGAGCCTCTGCTGGGAATTTCCACCGTCAATGTAATGGCAGTGGCCTTTTTTCTTATTTTCTGGCTGAGAGAAGACTACCGTCTTTCCAAAGTGATCCCCGCTGTTCTCGTTGCATTCTTCTACTGCCTCTGTGTAGGAGGAATGGATCTTTTCTCTGATACTGCCCTGGAGCTTCTCCTGGCCCTTCTTATGCTTGCCATGGCCCTTTGGGGACTTGTGGCGGATCTGAGGCAAAATCATATGCGGCTGAATACCAGTATTCTCCCTGCACTTAGGGAATGTGCCGTTGCTTTTGTATTTATGGCCGTTTTTGCTCTGCCTGCTCTTTTTACTTATGAGGAAACCCCGTCCTACCTTTTCCGGGGTGCATTAAGCAGTATCCTGTCCTTTGGGGGCGGCGACGCCTATCTGGCAGTGGCGGGAGGCATGTTTGTCACCTCCGGCCTGATCCTCTACTCTGATTTTTATTCAAATCTGGTCCCGGTAGCAAATGCCGTTCCAGGATCTATCCTATGCAAAATCCTTACAGGAACCGGATATTTTCTGGGATATCGGTCCGATGGAAATATCGTCACCGGTCTGCTGACGGGACTTTGCGGATTCGGATGTGCTGTAGCCATGTCCTGCATTACTTATTCTGTAGGCGCCTATTTCTATGAGCAGTTGGAAAATGCAGCGATCTTCAGCCAGCTGAAGAAGTCTACAAGGCCTATTATCAGCGGTCTCCTCTTTACTGTAGGATTGGGACTGATCTACAACTGCATCCAGATCGGGACAGACGCCGGAATCCCATCCTGGTTTCCCGCCCTGCTCTGTCTGTTATGTGTGGCCGGAGAAATCCTCTTTGTCAGAAAATTCCGGTACCGGCCTTTACTCATGGTATTGATCTCTGCAATAATGACTCTGGTGTTCTGTAATCTGGCCGCTCTTTTCTGATTGTCCTCTTCGAAAGTTAATGATGGCATTTGCAGCATTTTCAAATTTTTCATAATCTGCCATCATTTTCTGAAGCTCTTCCTGACCTTCTTCTGTAAGATGGTAGTACACTCGTTTCATGCGCTTCCCTACAATTTTTTCGTAGCTTTTGATATATCCTCTTTCTTCAAGCTTATA
>DWYL01000002.1 GCA_019118685.1 Candidatus Blautia merdipullorum | reverse complement strand
AATTCTAAGGTTTCGCATTCTTTCGATGCCCCATCAATCCATGCTTCATATTCTTCTGGCGTTCTTCTGATAAAATCATGCCAATCAGTTAAATCTCGTGTATACGTCAGACAAGGAAAATCTTCTTTGCTCAATTCAGGTAATAGCTTGTCATGATAATTTTCTTCGCACGCAATTCTTGGAAAGTATCTGAAAATGGCACTTCTGGATGACCTTGTAGGCATTCTGAATATTATCCAGGTTGTGGATGCCGTGGCGGAACGGACCCGTTTTCCTTTATCTCCTTACAGCAGATTTCCCTCTTCTAAGATCCTGCGGATTTTCTCTGTCTCTTCTTCTGTAGCCGCCAGCAGAGGCTGGGCGCAGAGAGGCTCCATCTCCACTCCTCTTAAAACCATTGCCTTCTTAATAGTGGGAATAAACTGAGGCGCCACGTCATAAATAGCCATAAGGCCGTCGATCTGCTGCTGACACTTCTTCATTCCCTCCAGATCATCTGCTCTTGCCGCAGCGGCATAGGCAGAGGCCACATCCGGAGCAAAGTTAGACAGACCAGCTACACAGCCGTCTCCTCCGGATAATACATTGTGACCGAAAAACTCATCAAATCCCGAATAAACCAGAAAACCCGGAAACTCTTTTTTCACTTTCTGGATAATCCCTCTGGTATGGCCCATAGTAGCTACCGTATCTTTGATTCCCACAATATTTTTATGTCTGGATACCAAAGTATAAATCAGCTCCGGAGACAGGTCATGTCCCGTCCTGTCGGGAAAATTATATAATAGCAGCGGGCCATTGACCCGGTCTGCCAAAGTGTCATAAAAATTCAGCAGAGCGCTGTCAGGAAGGCTGAAATAGTAAGGGGAGATCACCATCACCCCGTCCGCACCTTGTGCCAGTGCATAGTTGGACAGTTCCACACACTGCTCAAACTCCATATGGCAGGTTCCCACATATACGGTCACCCGATGGCTGATATGAGCTATAGCCTCTTTTATAAGCGCCTTTTTTTCTTCCATGGAAATAGCAAAAAACTCTCCGATACTGCCGAAAAGCAGGATCCCGTCCATTCCATGATCAATCAGGAAGTCATAAATTTTTTTATTGGCTTCAATATCCACATGTCCCTCTTTATCCAGCGCCGTCACTGCCGGCGTGATCCATTTTGCTTTCATCTTCCTACTCCTTTTCTCTAACAGTCATAGCCGGCCCCTTCCATAGCGGAAAGAGCGTGGCTGGTATAACGCTTCAGCAGACCTTTTCTCTCTGGTCTTGGCAGTATTCCTGCTTTTCTTCTCTCCTGAAGTATCTCTTCAATCTCTTCCGGAGACTTTTCTTCTCCCCGGATTCCTACAATATCCAGGCTCCGGTTTTTTACACTGTAGGCCAGGATATCCCCGTCCTCAACAAAAGCCAGAGGACCTCCTGCCGCAGCTTCCGGAGAAACATGACCGATAGCCGCCCCTCTGGTCGCACCGGAAAACCTTCCGTCTGTAATAAGCGCCACTTCTCCATTTAACTCTTCATCGCAGACAATGGCTTCTGTAGTCATCAGCATTTCCGGCATACCGGACCCTCTCGGCCCTTCATACCGGATGATCAGCATATCTCCCGGAGCTACTTTTTTATCCACTACTGCCTGATAGGCATCTTCCTCACAGTTAAATACCCTGGCAGGGCCCTTCCGTTCCCGCATGTCTTCTGTGCAGGCTGAATATTTGATCACCGCCCCGTCCGGAGCCAGATTTCCTCTTAAGATAGCCACCGAGCCCTTTTCCCTGGCTTTTTCCACTGGGAAGATCACCTGTTCTCTCTCCAGGCCGTAATTGTGGAGATAGCCCAGATTTCTCTGGAAAAATTTTTCTTTTTCCAAGTCTTCCAGGTTTTCTCCCAAAGTCTTTCCTGTAACCGTCATCACATCCAGATGGAGCATATCCCGCAGCTCCAGCTCTACCATGGGAATTCCTCCTGCAAACCAGAATGCCTCGGTAAGGTGTTCTCCGCTGGGTGTAATATTTCCCAGATGAGGCACCTGATGATTGATCCGGTCAAAAAGTTCCGGCTCCAGGATAATTCCCAGTTCTCTGGCAATCGCCGGAAGATGGATGGTTGCATTAGTAGAACCTCCGATGGCGCTGTGAATGATCACTGCATTTTCCAGGGCCTCTCTGGTCACGATATCGCTGACCTTGATCCCCTTATCCACCAGTTCCATGATCTTGCGTCCTGCCATTCTGGCGCTTCCCAGAATATCCCGCATGGTAGCCGGCATAAGAGCCGCTCCTGGCAGGGTCAGTCCAAGAGCCTCTGCCATACACTGCATAGTGCTGGCAGTTCCCAGGAAGGTACATGCCCCACAGGAAGGGCAGCCGGTCAGTTTATAGTCCCGTACCTCCTGAGGAGTAACTGCATCCTTCCTCTTCTGCCGCAGAGAAATATCCCCTGCCACCAGAGAGGTGGTCATATCCGGTCCCGGACGCATACTTCCTCCGGGAATAAAAATCGTAGGGATATCCAGTCTGGCCGCTGCCTTTAACTGAGCGGGGATAGACTTATCACAGGAGGCTGCCAGGATCATGCCGTCCCAGGAATAGACCGAACCATGGACTTCGATCATATCGCAGATAGCTTCTCTGGAAGCCAGAATATAGTTCATGCCGTCATGGCCCTGAGCGCAGCCGTCGCAGATATCTGTGGTATGATACTGGGCGGGAAATCCCCCTTTCTCAAATACCCCGTACTTTGCCTGCTCCATAAGTCCCGCCAGGTGAACGCTGCCTGGATGGCTGTCTCCAAATACATCCTCCAGGAGTATCTGGGGCTTTGTAATGTCCTCTTCATCCCAGCCTGATCCCATCTGAAGGGCGTCAAACTGAGCCCACAAAAGCCGCTGAGGTGCACTTTTCTGTCTGTTTTTCATTTTTCCAGTCCTCACATTACCTTAAAATTTTATCTTTATTGTACTACGGAAGATCGGGTTCCTCTATACAGTTATTGCTGGATTAAAGCAAAAAACGGGACATGGAAATGCCTTCTTTTCTTTCCGGCTGTCCATGTCCCGTTATCCTGTATGCCTTATTTATTTTACCAGATAGCCGCCGTCTACAGGAATCACTGCTCCGCTGACATAGTCGCTGGCATGGGAAGCCAGAAAAATAGCGGTTCCCTTCATATCCTCGCCGGTTCCCCAGCGGCCTGCCGGAATCCTCTCTGAAATACTTTTGAACCTGGGGTTCTCCGGATCCATCAGTGCTTTGTTCATTTCTGTGGCCATATAACCCGGGGCAATGGCATTTACATTTACTCCTCTTCCCAGCCAGTCATTGGTAAGCTCTTTGGTAAGCTGAGCAACACCGCCCTTCGCCGCCGCATAGGCCGGGATGGTCTGTCCTCCAAAGAAAGAATTCATAGAGGCAATGGTAATAATTTTCCCATACCCTTTTTTCAGCATGATCTTTCCTGCCTCCTGGCAAAGGATAAAGATAGAAGTCAGATTGACATTAAGTACTTCATCCCATTCCTCTACTGGAAATTCCTCAGCGCTGTGACGTCTCTGTATTCCATGGGCCGTAAGGAGAATATCCAGATCGCCGCCCAGCTTTTCCAGGCACTGATTAAAGACTGCATAGACTTCTTCCCTCACACCAAGGTTTCCCTTTACACCCTGGCAGTCAAAGCCTCTGTTCCTGAAGTCTTCTGCTACGTCATAAACCTTGTCAGAAGTTCCGACAATCACCACCTGTGCGCCGGCTTCCAGATAGCCCTCTGCAATCCCATAGCCCAGCCCTCTGGTTCCTCCTGTGACAATGGCCTTTTTCCCTTTTATGTCAAACAGATTCATCATTCCATGTAACCGCCTTTCATAGGCGATACAGCTTTTTCAGAAAAAATCTTCAATACGCCTTTCTCATATTTGGCTGGTTTAGGGCTCCAGCGTTTCTTTCTCTCTTTTAATATCTCTTCAATTTCTTCCGGCGTCTTTTTCTCCCCGGCGATTCCCACGATCCGCAAGATACGTTTGGGAATGTTCACTTCGATCAAATCCCCTTCTTCCACCAGAGCAATAGGGCCTCCTGCCGCCGCCTCGGGAGAGATATGTCCGATAGCAGGACCTTTGGAAGCTCCTGAGAATCTGCCATCAGTGAGAAGAGCAATGGAAGCTCCCAGCTCAGCGTCAGAGGCAATGGCTTCTGTAGTATAGAACATCTCCGGCATACCGCTGCCCTTTGGTCCTTCGTAACGGATAATCACCGCATCACCTGGTTTGATCTCATGAGTCAGAACTGCATGAATGGCATCCTCTTCACAGTCAAAAGGACGGGCTTTCAGAGTCGCCTCAAACATTTCTTTAGGCACTACTGTGTGCTTCACCACGGCGCCATCAGGGCAGAGATTTCCATACAAAATGGCAATACTTCCGTCTGTTCCAAACGGCTTGTCAAAGGGACGGATCACGTCTTCTCTTTTCAGACCTACCTTTGCCAGATAAGCGTCGCACTTATCGTAAAATCCGTTTTTCTTCAAGTCCTCCAGATTTTCTCCCAAGGTCTTACCTGTAACGGTCATTACATCCAGATGAAGCATATCCTTGATCTCTTCCATGATCGTAGGAACTCCTCCTGCATAGTAGAAGAACTGTGCGGGCCATTCTCCTGCAGGACGGATATTCAGCAGGTAATGGGCTCCTCTGTGCAGTCTGTCAAAAGTATCGCCGTCAATTTCAATACCAAATTCATGGGCAATGGCCGGCAGATGGAGAAGAGAATTGGTAGAGCCGGAAATTGCTGCATGTACCATTATAGCGTTTTCAAAAGATTTCATGGTCACGATCTTGTCCGGAGTCAGGTCATGGAGAGCCAGCCATACGGCCTGTTCCCCGGCTTTTCGTGCCACTTCTCTTAAATCCGGGCTCGTAGCAGGCATCAGGGCGCTTCCCGGAAGCATCAGTCCCAGCGCTTCCGCCATGATCTGCATAGTGCTGGCCGTTCCCATGAAAGAACATGCGCCGCAGGAAGGGCAGGCATTGTGTTTATAATAAGTCAGCTTCTCCTCTGTAATCTCTCCTCTTTCACACATGGCGCTGTATTTTCCGATCTGTTCCAGTGTCAGAAGGTCCGGGCCGGCATCCATAACTCCTCCGGTCACAATGATGGAAGGAATATTGACTCTCCCCACACCCATAAGATGGGCAGGCATTCCCTTATCGCAGCTTGCAATAAACACCCCGCCGTCAAAAGGCGTAGCATTTGCATGAATTTCAATCATATTGGCGATCATATCCCTGGATGCCAGAGAGTAATTGATGCCGTCGTGTCCCTGGGCTTCTCCGTCACAGATATCGGTGGTAAAATATCTGGCTCCGTGTCCTCCGGCCTGAGCCACCCCTTTTCTGGCCTCTTCCACCAGTTCCAGCAAATGTCCGCTGCCTGGATGACTATCTCCAAAAGTGCTCTCGATCATGATCTGGGGTTTTGACAGATCCTCCAGTTTCCAGCCGGTCCCCAGACGCAACGGGTCCAGTTCCGGAGCAATTTTTCTTAGTTCCTGACTTCTCAGCTTCATAACTTTTCTCCTTTTAAATTTAATACTAAAATCGTTTCGTACTTAATTTAGGAATTTTATCATCACACGTCATACCTCATATGTCTATAGTAGCACTCTTTATTGGAAAAATCAACTATTAACTTAAGAAATCAGTCATTATTTTTCATAAAAATTTCTTCAATTTTATCCTTATTTGATTTTAAATGCTCAACCATAGCAGCTCTGGCCTTTTCGCTGTCTCTATTACGAATCGCATCCACTACCATCTGATGAGTCCTTACTGTCTCCCTTACCAGAGCCAGATCCGTTACTTCGATAAAAACAGATACGCCGGCCTGGATCACCGGCACCAGTTTTGGCATTACCGAATTTTTGCTCATTTTGGCGATCATTTCGTGAAATTCAATATCCTTCTCCATATGCTGCATTTGTCTGCTGCAGAGCTGTTCTACCTGATTCTCAATTTTCTGAAGCTTCTCCACCTCCTC
>DWYL01000076.1 GCA_019118685.1 Candidatus Blautia merdipullorum | reverse complement strand
CTCCGGAATCATACAGCTGCCGTGTTCCAGCAAGAAAGCTTCTTTGGCCGGCGAAGAGGGGCAGCCTTTTCCGTATTCGGAAAGCATGTTGCAAACTTTGTTGAAATCTTCCGGTGAAGTATCTGCCTGATGAAGGATCAGGGAATAAAGGCCTTTTGCCTCGTCTTTATATAATGCACTTTCGCCGCCGAAGAAATTATTTAATCCATGGGCGGCATCGATCACTGCGTCCAAAGTGGAGAATGTATACTCCCGCATGAGATTTACAGAGATAGGAGCCTGGGCAGGTTCTTCAGAAGCAGGTTCCTGCTGGGTCTTTTCTTTTTCCTGGCTGCCTTTGGCTTTTGACTTCGCCTCATAGATTTTCCGGAAAATGTCCAGAATATCATCAGCGCCTTCTAATTCTATGCCTGAACCCTCAGAAGAATTGTTTCCGGAACCTCCGAAAGGAGTAAATTTGGAAAAACGGGTATCCAGTTCCTCGGGGTCTTCCACTTTAGAGATTATCAAGATAATACTGTCTGCTGAAACGGGGATCGCTTCAATCATCAGTGGAATATTGTCGGCTTCAAAACCAAATTCTGTATTGGCCTGCTGCATCATATCCCGGAAGAGGTCCTTTGCCTTTTCGCTGCCATAGGCCAGCTCACTCAGCCGGATATGTCTTTCTTCCAGATCAGATTTTGTAAGAGTACAGCGAATTTGATTTTCATTTATTTTTTCTATTTTCATATCCTCACATCCTGTCTAATAGGGTTTGTTTAAGATGCTATTTTCCTTTATATATTATATACTATGCGGCACAGCCTTGTAAAGAAGGAAATGCTTGATATTGCCGGGGGATAATGGTATAATGCTTTCAGATAGAGAAGGCGGTTCTGTAAAGATTACAGAAAAGAGATGAAAACTTCGGCGGCCTTCGGAAATTTCAGATTATTCTTTTCAGATTCATTGTCGCAGCATTCTGCTGCAGCGGAGTGATACGTTCTGTATAGCCGCATATTCCAAGTGGGAATAGATACTGCAATTATGTGTCTTCGGGAATCAGGCATAGAGTTATGCGAGGAGTGATTTTATTCGGGATTGCCTCCTCTATCTAAGGAAGAGGAAAATGGAAGTTGAATTTGCGGGAAAGGAGCAGCAGGAAATAATATATCACGGGAGACCTGCGCGGGAAATGACGAAAAAAGAAAAGCAAAGACTCCATCGGGAATTACAGTCCTATTACAGCAAAGGAATTCCATTACTTTTAAATGGAAAGAAAAGTACGGTGAAAGGGATAGAAAAAGCCTGCCGGGTTGCAGAGGCGGGAGAATACATGAGAGACTATATACAGGATGAACAGGGAAAACTGCTGGGTCTGTCCTTTGACTACATAGGAGAAATCAGTTCTTAATTCTATTATGATCAGAAAAAAAACTGAAAAAATCATGAAATCCTGGAAGAAATTAATGACGAAGAGAAAAAATATGCTATAATACACATGAGTCAAAAGATAATTGTAGAGGAGCTGAGAAATGGCAAAAAAAAGAAGAAAAAAAGGAAGGAGACACAGCAGACTTGCGCCTGTCCTGGTCGTGCTGCTTCTGATCATTTTAGTGGGGGCAGCAGGTGTGATCACCAGTGCAATACGCCGTTATACTCCTTCAGATGCCAGGATGGATTTAGCAGACTATTATGAGCAGGAGTCAGATGACGAGCTGTCTCTGATTCTGCAGGATACCGTAAGCTCTTCCAAAGGAAGAATAAAAAATGGAGTAGCTTATATTCCCTATCAGACTGTCACAGGAGAACTGGACGGAAGATTTTACTGGGATCAGGAGACACAGCAGATGCTCTATACTCTGCCGGAAGAAATTTTGGAGATCCAGCCGGAGAGCAGCAGCTATGTCAGAGGAGGTGAAACAGTTACAGAGGAGTATCCTATCGTAAGTCAGATAGACGGAGAATATTATATTGCTCTGGATTTTCTGGAACAGTATATGGAAATCCAAAGCAGGGTTTATGAAAATCCTGCAAGAGCAGTGATCCTTTATAAGTGGGGAACCGTTCAGACGGTAGACGCCAGAGAAGATGCTCAGGTGCGCTATCAGGGAGGAATCAAAAGCCCGATCCTGGCGGACGTAAAAGCAGGGCAGCAGATGATTTTGCTGGAAGAGCTGGATAACTGGTCCAGAGTTATGACGGAGGATGGAATAGACGGTTATATAGAAAACAGCGCTTTATCATCTCCGGCAGAAACGGAATATGCCTATAACGGCAGCTATGAAGAAAACTTTACCAGCCTGACCAGAGATTATAAAATAAACCTGGCATGGCATCAGGTTACATCAGAGGCTGCAAACCAGGCGCTCTCTCAGGACATAAAGGATATGGCAGGAGTAAATGTGATTTCGCCTACCTGGTTTTCCGTAACCAGCACCCAGGGAAATATTTCTTCTCTGGCCAGCGCAGATTATGTGAGCCAGGCTCATGAGAAAGGTCTGGAGGTCTGGGGACTCATTGACAACTTCGATGATAATGTCAGTACTCTTGAAACCTTATCCCTCCGAAGCTCAAGACAGCATATCATTGATATGCTGATCCAGGAAGCCCAGAGAGTGGATATGGACGGGATAAATGTGGATTTTGAGGCTTTGACAGAAGAAGAAGCTCCCCATTTCATCCAGTTTATCCGAGAATTATCTGTGGCTTGCAGAAAGAACGGTCTGGTGCTGTCCGTAGATAATCCGGTGCCCCAGTATACGTCCTTTTATGACCGGAAAGAACAGGGGATCGTAGCAGACTATGTGATCATCATGGGATATGATGAACATACTGTGGGATCAGAGGAAGCCGGCTCTGTCGCTTCTCTTCCGTTTGTGGAGGAGGGGATCACTCAAACTTTGGAGGAGGTTCCCAAGGAGAAGGTCATTAACGGCGTGCCTTTTTATACCCGGTTATGGACAGAGAACAACAATGGAACTGTGAGCAGCGAGGTGTGCAGTATGGACCAGGCAGACGCCTATGTGGAACAGTATGGAATGGAAGTATACTGGAATACAGAAGTCTCCCAAAATTATGCGGAAGCAGCCACAGACGGGGGCGTTCTGAAGATGTGGATGGAAGATGAAGAATCTTTAGAAGAGAAAATGAAGCTGATCCAGGAATATGATCTGGCCGGAGTGGCAGAATGGAAGCTGGGCTTTGAACGGGCAGATGTCTGGGCGATCATCAGCAAATATATACAATAAGAAAGTGTAAGAGGTGGAGTATTATGGCAGAATACGAAGTGATAAAAACAACTCTTTTCGGAGGCTACAAGAAATCAGCGGTTCATGAAGTGATTCAGAGATTGAAGGATGAAATGGCAGACCAGGAGGCATCTTTTAGGAAAGAAATTGAGGAAAAGAATGCCAGGATCGACGAACTTCAGAGACGGATCGAAGAGAAAGACAAAGAGCAGACCCGGGCAGAGGAAGAGATCCAGGAAAAATATCAGAAATATGTGGATAATTACGAAAGCATCAGCAAACTTGTATTAGAGGCACAGCTGAAAGCAGAGTCTATGGAAAAGGACGCAGGAGAAAAATGCGACAAGATGGTTGCAGAGGCAGAGGAAGAGGCAAAGCGTAAAATAAATGCCATTCAGCCTGAAATTGATGAAAGACTGGCAGAGGGAGAGAAAAAATATCATGCTGTTCAGGATGAGATGAACCGTATGGTTGCAATGATCGACCAGATCCAGCAGAAGTTTTCAGCCTCCTATGATGCGGTACATCAGATTGTCAGCGGTATGCCGGATTTCTTAGACGGACTGGATGAAATGACCGGAGAAGATAAGAAAACAGGACTGGAAGAAGATGACGACCTGGATTTTTTAGATGGTATTGATGATATGGGAAGCCTGGATGAAGAAGATGAGGAGCAGGATGACAGCAAGCTGGCTCTGCAGATGTCAAAGCTTCTTAGTGAAGAAGACGAGGCTATGCTGGAAGAGGAATTGGAAGATTTATAATTTACCGAAGGCTGTCTGCAGCCGGGATGTTTTAAGCATCCCGGCTGCTTTTTGTCTCAAAAAGGTTGAATTATTCCATATCTTTATATAAAATTAGTATGTAATTAATTAAGATAAAGGGTGGAAGGTTATGATTACGATTAAGGAAATTGCAAAGCAGCTGGGTGTCAGTCCTACAACGGTTTCCAATGTGATAAATGGAAGAACAGAAAAAATGTCTGAACAGACTCGTATGCGCATAGAAGAAATGCTGATCAAGAACCATTATGTTCAGGAAAACAGAGGGGGAAGGGGCAGTCAGGATGAACTAAAGCTGGTAATAGTAGAATTCTTTTTCGGGATAAGGGAACATATTTACACGGATCCATTTTGTGCGGAACTATTGGAGGCTATAGAAAAAGAGCTGGAAAAAACAGGGAGAAATGTGGTATGCAGCACTGTTTATAGTGAAGAAGAATTTCTGAAAAAGCTTTCTACTCATAATGTGGAGGGCAGTATTATCCTGGGATGCGATCCGGAAAGATGCGAGCCTCTGTGCAAAAGGACGGCAAAACCTCTGGTATTTGTGGATTGCGGAGAGGGAAATTATGATAATATCGGCCTGCAGGACCGGGAAGGAGCCAGGGAACTTACCTCATATCTGATCAAACAGGGGCACCGGAAAATTGCTTTTTTCTGCGATCAGGAAGAACCTATGGCCAGCAACAAGTCCAGATTTCAGGGATACAGGGAAGCATTGGAAAAGCATGGAATTCCATATTATAAAGAATATTTTTACTATCTTCCCCAGGACAAGAATCTGCGCTATGAAGTTTTGCGAAGGTTTGCCAGAAACGCAAAGGAAGAGGGCTATACAGCAGCTTTTTTTGTTGCGGATCTATATGCCAATGAGGCTGTAAACGTGTTTTTTTCAAAAAATCTCTGGGTGCCGGAAGACATTTCAGTTGTAGGCTTTGATGATAACGTCTATGCCCGCCTTTCCAGACCCACCCTTACTACTGTCCGCCAGTCGCCTACAGATAAAGGCAGGGAAGCTGTGAAGCTCCTTTTAAAGAGGGTGTATGGACAGGAAGTGATGGTCGGGAGCATGGAACTTCCTACAGAGCTTATTGTGAGAGAAAGCGTGAGAAATATCTGGAAACAACAGAATGTAGTATAGGAGCCCAGAAAAAACCGCTGTATTTAACAAAACCTGAGATATATGCATAAACTTTATGATTTTCAGGGTATGTTAAAGGCCAGCGGTATTTTTATCCCTTTTATTAGGTATATGCCTGTGCAAAATGCACAAAAAGAGTGTAAAAAACTTGTAAAGTAATGCAGTTTTTTGCAACACTTATTGAAAAACCTTACAAAACTAATTAGGATTATAGTCACAAAGTGAGACATGAAGGAGAAGACCATGGAAAAATTAACTAGGAAATGGTGGAAAACGGCGGTTATTTATCAAATTTATCCAAGAAGTTTTTATGACAGCAATGGAGATGGGATCGGAGATATACAGGGGATCATCCAGAAGCTGAATTATCTGGAAAAACTTGGCGTAGATGCTGTCTGGCTTTCCCCTGTGTATAAATCGCCCCAGGATGACAACGGGTATGATATTTCAGACTACCAGGATATAGATCCTATTTTTGGTAACCTTCAGGATATGGAAGAACTTATCCAGAAGGCGAAAGAGAAAAATATCCGTATTATCATGGACCTGGTGCTGAACCATACATCCGATGAACATCCCTGGTTTATCGAAGCCAGAAAAAGTAAGGATAATCCATATCATGATTATTATGTATGGAGAGACGGGGTGGAGGGAGAATATCCCAATGAATTGAAATCTGCTTTCTGCGGACCTGCCTGGGAGTGGGTGCCGGAATGCCGGCAGTATTATCTCCACCAGTTTTCTGTAAAACAGCCGGACCTGAACTGGGAGAATCCAAAACTCCGCCAGGAAATTTATAAGATGATCAACTGGTGGATGGAGAAAGGTGTAGGCGGATTCCGCCTGGACGTGATCGACCTTATCGGAAAAGAACCGGACAGAATGGTTATGGCAGAGGGAAAAATGCTTCACCCATATCTGAAAGAGATGAGCAAAGCAACCTTCCAGAAAGGGGATCTGGTAACGGTAGGAGAAACCTGGAGCGCTACTCCCCAAAGGGCTATGCTGTACAGCAACCCGGACGGATCGGAACTTTCTATGGTGTTCCAGTTTGAACATATGGTCCTTGACCAGGTGCCGGGAAAAGAAAAATGGGATCTCAGAGAGCTGCCTTTTGTGGAATTTAAAGAAGTTTTTGAAAAGTGGCAGACAGAGCTTTACAACAAAGGCTGGAACAGTCTTTTCCTGAACAATCATGACCTGCCAAGAGCAGTGTCACGATTCGGTGATGACGGTAAGTACCGGGTAGAATCAGCCAAGATGCTGGCAACCTGCCTTCATGGAATGCAGGGAACCCCATACATATATCAGGGAGAGGAACTGGGAATGACCAATGTCCAGTTTGATATTCAGGAATACCGGGATATTGAACTTCTCAATATGTATAAAGAACGCAAAGAACTGGACTATCCGGAAGAGGAGATTATGCGCTCAATCTATGTAAAAGGAAGAGACAATGCAAGAACCCCTATGCAGTGGAGTGAAGAGGCCAATGCAGGATTTACAGAGGGCATACCCTGGATCCGCTGTAACCCGAACTACACTATGATTAATGCAGAAGAAGCGATGATCGATCAGGATTCGGTATTTTACTACTATCAGAAACTGATCCGGCTGAGAAAGACGGAACCCATCCTTACAGAGGGAAAATTCCGGCTTCTTCTTAAAGAAGATCCTTCTATCTTTGCATATACAAGAACCACTGAGAAGGAGCAGCTATTAGTATTATGTAACTTTAAAGGGCAAGAAGTTTCCTATGAACTTCCCGGCATATGGAAAGATCAGGAGGTTCTGATCTCCAATTATGCACAGGAAGGAACTTTCGGAACACTGCGTCCTTATGAAGGTAAAATGATCATCATCAGGAAAGGGGAATGAAAAGATGAGAAGAAAGAAGATTGCCGCTGTCAGTGTGACCCTGGCAGGGATCATGGCAGCAGCAGGAGTAATGTCCGGGTGCAGTCTCTCAGGAGGAGACAACGGAAAAATCCGGATCGAAATGATTCAGTACAAACAGGAAGCAGTGGGCGTGTTTGAGGAACTGGAGAAAAAGTTCAATGAAACCCATGATGACATTGAACTGGTGATCGACTCTCCAAACGATGCAACCACCATTATGAAGACCAGGTTCATTCGTGAGGATTATCCGGATATCATCGGCATTGGCGGAGATATGAACTATTCAAACTTCCTGGATGCCGGCCTTCTGATGGATATCTCCGATTATGAAGGACTGGACAGTATCAAACAGGCGTATCTGGATATGGACAAAGAACTGGAACTGGTGCCTCAGGAAGGTGTATATGCAGTACCTTATGCAGCCAATGCGGCCGGTGTGCTGTATAACAAGGACATTTTTGATGAGCATGGCTGGGAAATCCCCACTACCTGGGATGAATTCCTGGCACTGTGCGAGGATATTCAGGCGGAAGGCCTTCAGCCTTTCTTCTTTGGATTCAGAGATACCTGGACCTGCCTGGCTCCATGGAATGCCATTGCTGTAGACCTGGTGGATTCTGATATCTGTTCTCAGGTAAACCGAGGGGAAGCCAACTTTACAGATAACTACCGGGAAGTTGCGGAAAAGACCAGAGCACTTCTGGATTATGCCCAGGACGATCCTTTTGCTTACAGCTATAATGATGCCTGTACGGCATTTGCCAGAGGGGAAGCGGTTATGTATCCTATCGGAAGTTATGCGGTTCCTCAGATCCAGTCTGTAAATCCGGACATTAACATTGACTCTTTTGTAATGCCCGCAAGTGAGGACGCTTCTGTGAACAAACTGAACTCCGGTAATGACCTGCAGTTTTCTGTGCTGGCAGAGTCTGAGCATAAGGAGGCTGCTTACGAAGTTCTGGACTTCCTGCTGGAGGATGAGAACGTTCAGTTCTATCTGGATGACCAGAACGCAGTTCCCTGTAAGGAGGGAGACTTTGAACTGGCTCCAATGCTGGATGGTATGAAGACTTACATCGAAGACGGATATCTGGCGGACTATCAGGATCACCACTATCCAAGCGAGATGGCTGTAGACGCCATGATCCAGACCTATCTGCTGGACGACAGTGAAAACGCAACAGATACTTTCCTGGAGAGATTTGACACAGAGTGGGTAAGATATAACCGTGATACGATCCGAAATCTGGAAGAGTACATGGAAGAGCATCCGGACGCAGAATAGGAGGAAGTTAAGATGAAGAAAAAGATGGGAAACAGAGAGAAAACATTTCTGTGCATTACAATTCCGATTTTGATTTTATTCTTTATGTTTAATACACTTCCGTTGATCAGAGGTGTGATTTACAGTTTTACAAACTATAAAGGCTACGGAACTTATGACTTTGTAGGATTCAGAAACTATGTAGATCTGTTTCAGGATTCCAGAGTTGGAAAGTCTTATCTGTTTACCTTTAAATTTGCCATTGTCAGCACCATTGTGACCAACGTGGTCAGCCTGATCCTGGCTCTTGGACTGAACAGTAAGATTAAAGGGAAAAGTGCTCTGAGGGGAATCTATTTCATTCCTAACGTACTGGGCGGGCTGGTTGTAGGTTATATTTTCAGCTTTATTTTTACTTACATCCTCCCTACAGTGGGACAGAAGCTGGGAATCGGTTTCCTCTCCAGCAGTATGCTTTCCAGTGAAAGCAGCGCATGGCTGGCCATCGTATTTGTAGCATGCTGGCAGTCTGTGGCAATGAATACTATTATTTATATTTCCGGTCTTCAGACTGTACCGGAGGATGTATATGAGGCAGGCTCTATTGACGGGGCTACCGGATGGTCGAAATTCAAGAATCTGACTTTCCCGCTGATCATTCCTTTCTTCTCTATTAACATGGTACTGTGTATGAAGAATTTCCTGATGGTATTTGACCAGATCATGGCTTTGACAAAAGGTGGTCCTGCACAGAGTACAGAGTCTATCTCTTACCTGATCTACAACAACGGTATGAGCGGCGGACAGTTCGGTTTCCAGAGTGCCAATGCGGTAATCTTCTTTATCGTAATCGTGGTAATCTCAGTAGCACAAATGAAATTTACAGGAAGTAAGGAGGAGCAGTTATAATGAATAGAAAAGGAAATAAACAGACGGCACGTACAAACTGGCCGATTACCATTCTCTTGATCATCGGCTGCTTAACCATCTTCTTTCCATTGTATATGACCATCATTATTGCTTTTAAGCAGCCTTCTGAAATGACCAATGACATTGCAGGAGCACTGGCGTTCCCAAGCTCCTGGAGCTTCAGCAACTTTGCTCAGGCTATGGAAGTTACCGATTTCTGGAACTCTCTGGCAAACAGTGTGCTGATCACGGTGATTGCTATTGTCCTGGCAGTGATCATCCATTCTCTGGCAGGATATGCTATAGGCAGAAGCATGGCACACAGCAAAGTCTACAGCTTCATCTATCTTTACATTGTAAGCGGTATGTTCGTACCTTTTGCAATCCTGATGATGCCTGTTGTAAAGCTGACGGCACAGATGGGGCTGGCCAACAGAGTGGGCGTTATCCTTTTGTATACGGTATTCTATATGCCTATGAACCTGCTGCTGTACTCCGGTTATCTGAAGAATATCCCTCTGGCGCTGGAAGAAGCAGCAAGGGTAGACGGAGCAACCACATGGAAGACTTACTGGAGTATCATCTTCCCGGTTATGAAACCCATGCATGCAACGGTAGCAGTTCTCACTGCTCTGGGTACCTGGAACGACGTTATGACTCCTCTGGTTATCCTTTCCGGAACCGATGTAAACACACTGCCTCTGGCACAGTTGAACTTCCAGACACAGTTCGGCACAAACTACAACCTGGCCTTTGCATCTTACCTGCTGGCCCTGATTCCGATCCTGATCTTCTATCTGGTATGCCAGAAACAGATCCTCAACGGCGTTGTAAACGGTGCTGTAAAATAATATCGTTATAAAAGCCCGGCGGAGCATGATCCGCGGCTGCTGCCTCCATCGCACTGGAGACAGCAGCCTTCTTTTTGCCCTTTTTTTCACATATATTATATAGATAAAAGACAAGGAGAATTGTCATGTGGAAACGTTGGATAAGGAGAGCTATGGCAGTGGCAATGCTCTGCGCTATCTATCTGCTTTCCAGAGAGGGCGCTATTTTGGCAGGACAGGAAAAAACAGGAAATAGAGGAACCATCGTTATAGACAGCGGTCACGGCGGAATTGATCCGGGAGTTGTGGGGATTGACGGTTTAGAGGAAAAAGGGATTAATCTGAAAATTGCCGGGTATCTGGGGGAATATCTGAGAGAGGAAGGATACAAGATTGTTTTTACCAGAGAGGATGACGGGGGACTTTATGATGAAGACAGCAGCAATAAGAAAAAACAGGATCTGGAAAACCGTTGTGCCCTTATTGAAAAAGAGTCCCCTCTTCTTACGGTAAGTATCCATCAGAACAGTTACCAGGACGAAGAGGTATGCGGACCACAGGTCTTTTACTATACAGAGTCAGAAACGGGAAAGGGGCTGGCGGAATGTATTCAGGAGGCCTTGAATGAACAGCTGAAGATTCAGAATCCCAGAAAAGCGAAAGCAAATGATTCCTATTATCTGCTAAAAAAGAGCCAGGGAACAGTGAATATTGTAGAGACAGGATTTCTCACCAATCCCAGAGAGGCGGAACTGCTCCAGACAGAGGAGTATCAGAGAAAATGTGCCGGGGCAATTTCTTCAGGAGTTTTAAAATTTCTAAAAACGGTGGAAAAGAGCGGAGAAAATGTGGTATGATAAATCTGAATTGTAGGAAACTGAGGAAGAAGAGGGTTAAAAGTGAATACAACAGTAGTCACAGTGGATAAAGAGCATCCAGACAGAAAAGTTATGGAAGAAGCAGGCAGGATTTTAAAATCGGGAGGGCTGGTGGCTTTTCCCACAGAAACGGTTTATGGACTGGGGGGAGATGGGCTGAATCCTGGCTCTTCCCAGAAAATTTATCTGGCAAAAGGAAGACCTTCGGATAATCCCCTGATCATTCATATTGCTGATCTGGAAAGTTTAGATAAGATTGTCAGGAGGATTCCGGAAAAGGCCAGAAGGATGGCTGAAGCCTTTTGGCCTGGGCCGCTGACCATGATCTTTGAGAAGAGCGGTGCAGTGCCTTATGAGACAACCGGGGGGCTTGAAAGTGTAGCTGTACGCATGCCCAGCCACCCTGTAGCAATGGCTTTGATAAAAGCGGGAGGAGGTTATGTGGCGGCTCCCAGCGCCAATACTTCCGGACGTCCCAGTCCCACACAGGCCTCTCATGTCCGGGAAGATCTGGAGGGAAAGATCGATATGATCATAGATGGAGGAAGTGTGGGCATCGGTCTGGAGTCTACCATCGTAGATTTTACAGAAGAGGAGCCGGTAATACTCCGTCCCGGCTATATCAACCAGGAGATGATTGAAAAGGTAATCGGGAAGGTGAAAATGGACAAGGGACTTCTGATCACAGATGAAAAGGTAAAGCCAAAGGCTCCCGGTATGAAATACCGTCATTATGCCCCCAGGGCTCCCCTTATCATTGTAGAGGGCAAGGAGGAAGAAACTGTGGCTTATATTAACCAACAGTGCAGGAAACTGAGCAAAAATGGGAAGAAGGCCGGAGTTATCGCTACAGATGAGACAAAGGAGAAATATCAGGCTGCTGTGGTAAAAAGCATAGGCACCAGAGAGGATGAAGAAGGGATCGCACAGCATCTTTTTGGGATCCTGCGGGATTTTGACGCAGAAGATGTGGACGGGATCTACTCAGAATCTTTTGATACTCCCCAAATGGGGCAGGCGATCATGAACCGTCTGCTGAAAGCGGCAGGCCATCATATTATATATTTATCTGAAGAGGAGGATTTTTAATGATAGCGTTAGGATGTGATCACGGAGGATTTGAACTGAAACAGGAGATCATACAGTATCTGGAGGAGAAGCAGATCCCTTATAAGGACTTTGGATGTGATAGTCCCCAGTCTGTGGATTATCCCATATATGCCAGAAAAGTGGGAAGAGCGATCCAAAAAGGAGAATGTGAGAAGGGGATCCTGATTTGCGGAACGGGGATCGGCATTTCCATAGCAGCCAATAAAATGAAGGGAATACGGGCGGCTCTCTGCACAGATTGTTTCAGTGCAGAGGCCACAAGACTGCATAATGATGCAAATATCCTGGCTCTGGGGGGAAGAGTGGTAGGACCCGGCCTGGCGCTGAAGATCGTAGAGACCTTTTTGAATACGGAATTTTCTCATGATGAGAGACATGAGAGACGGATCAGCCTGATCGAGAGCGAAGAGTAAAAAGAGTAAAGGCGGATAAAAACGGAATACTATAGAAAAAGGAGAAGAGAAATGGGACGAGTGTTAGTTATGGAACATCCTTTGATCCAGCACAAGATCGGGATCATCAGAAGAAAGGAGACGAGTTCCAAAGAATTTCGTGAGCTTGTCAGCGAAATTGCTATGTTTATGGCTTATGAAGCTACCAGGGATCTGAAATTGAGAGATGTGGAGATTGAAACGCCGATCACAAAAACCCAGGCAAAAGAATTGGCAGGAAAGAAAATGGCTGTGATACCGATCCTCCGGGCTGGGCTGGGTATGGTAGAGGGAATGCTTACCATGGTTCCTGCAGCGAAAATAGGACATATTGGCTTATACAGGGATCCGGAAACTTTAAAGCCGGTGGAATATTATTGTAAGCTGCCGGCGGACTGCGGAGACAGGGAAGTTTTTGTTACAGATCCGATGCTGGCTACAGGCGGCTCCGCAGCGGCTGCTATTTCCATGCTGAAAGAAAAGGGAGTAAAAAATATACGTTTTATGTGTATTATTGCTGCACCTGAAGGGGTAAAGGTATTGGAAGAAGCCCATCCGGACGTAGATATTTATATCGGGGCTCTGGACGATCATTTGAATGAACATGGCTATATTGTCCCCGGCCTTGGAGACGCAGGAGACAGAATTTTCGGCACAAAATAAATAAGAGGTGAAGGATATGTCAGATAAGAGACAGGGCTATATTTCCTGGGACGAGTATTTTATGGGAGTAGCAGAGCTGTCGGGAATGCGGTCTAAGGATCCTAATTCCCAGGTCGGCTCCTGTATTGTAAGCCAGGACAATAAAATCCTTTCCATGGGATATAACGGTTTTCCCATTGGATGTTCAGACGATGAATTTCCCTGGGCAAGAGAGGGGGAGGATCTGGATACCAAGTATTTCTACGTGACCCACAGCGAATTAAACGCTATCCTGAATTATAGAGGGGGCTCCCTGGAGGGGGCAAAGATCTATGTATCTCTGTTTCCCTGTAATGAGTGCGCGAAAGCGATCATCCAGGCGGGAATAAAAACCATCGTCTACGGATGCGATAAATACGGGGATACTCCGGCGGTGAAGGCGTCCAAAAAGATGCTGGACGCGGCGGGAGTGAGATATTATCAGTATAATAAGACCGGGAGAAGAATAGAACTGGAAGTATAATGCTTCCGGTTCTGTTTTTTTTACAGTAATTTGGAACAACGATTGCTGTTTTCATGTAAACATGGTATATTATTAATATCTGTTGTGACTTTTTCACAAAGAATCTATAATGATAATAGTAGGAGTGGTAAAAATGTATCAGGAAGAGTACAAGCGCTGGATGGAAGCGGATCTGGAAGACGCGGATTTAAATCCGGAATTATCCAGGATCCAGGGAAATGATGATGAGATCAAGGAACGTTTTGCAGTGGCCCTGAAGTTTGGAACAGCCGGACTTAGGGGAGTATTAGGAGCAGGAACAAACCGCATGAACATTTATGTGGTACGTCAGGCTACCCAGGGACTGGCTAACTGGGTAAAAACCCAGGGCGGCAGCCAGACTGTAGCCATCAGCTATGACAGCCGTCTGAAAAGTGACGTATTTGCCAAGAATGCGGCAGGTGTTCTGGCGGCAAACGGAATTAAGGTAAGGATTTATGACGCACTGATGCCGGTACCCGCCCTTTCTTTTGCTACACGTTACTACAGCTGCAACGCAGGTATTATGGTGACAGCTTCTCATAATCCTGCTAAATATAACGGCTATAAAGCTTATGGACCGGACGGCTGCCAGATGACCGATGACGCAGCTGCGATCGTTTATGATGAAATCCAGAAGACAGACGTTCTTACAGGTGCAAAATATATGTCCTTCGCAGAAGGAGTTGAAGAAGGTCTTATTCGTTTTGTGGGAGATGACTGTAAGAAAGCTCTTTATGAGGCCATTGAGTCCAGACAGGTTCGTCCGGGCTTATGCAAGACCGCCGGGCTGAAATTGGTTTACAGTCCTTTAAACGGTTCCGGACTCGTACCTGTAACACAGGTATTAAAAGACATTGGAATTACAGACATTACCATTGTTCCGGATCAGGAGTACCCCAATGGCTATTTTACAACCTGCAGCTATCCGAACCCGGAGATCTTTGAGGCTCTGGAGCAGGGGCTGAACCTTGCAAAAGAAACAGGGGCAGATCTGATGCTGGCTACTGACCCCGACGCAGACCGCGTGGGCATTGCTATGAAATGCCCGGATGGATCTTATGAGCTGGTAAGCGGAAATGAGGTAGGCGTGCTTCTCCTGGATTATATCTGTGCAGGACGTATTGAAAAAGGAACTATGCCTGAGAACGCAGTTGCCGTAAAATCAATCGTATCAACTCCTCTGGCAGACGCAGTAGCGGAACATTATGGAGTAGAATTAAGAAGCGTTCTTACCGGATTTAAATGGATCGGCGACCAGATCGCACAGCTGGAAGAAGCCGGTGAGGTTGACCGTTTTATCTTTGGCTTTGAGGAAAGCTATGGATATCTGGCAGGTCCTTATGTACGTGACAAAGACGCCATCATCGGCTCTATGCTGATCTGTGAGATGGCTGCTTATTACAGAAGCATTGGCAGCTCTCTGAAACAGAGAATGGAAGAAATCTATGCCCAGTACGGACGGTACCTGAATAAGATCGACAGCTTTGAATTCCCGGGACTGAGCGGTATGGACAAAATGTCCGGAATCATGGAAAATCTGAGAAAGAATCCATTGACAGAGATCGCCGGATATAAAGTGGTAAAAGTGACAGATTATGAAAAACCGGAAGAGACCGGTCTTCCAAAGGCAAATGTACTGATCTACAAATTGGAAAACAATGAAACTGTGATCGTACGTCCTTCAGGAACAGAGCCGAAGATAAAAATCTACTATACTACTTTAGGAAAAGATCTTGCCGAAGCTCAGGCTGAAAAGGATAAACTGTCAGAGGCAGTAAAACCCATTATGGCGTAAAAGTTTTAGGAGGCTGCCGCATTAATCAAAATCGAGAATATTTATACATTTTATTGCTCAGTCTGCGCAGCTTTGAGCCTATGGTCTCAAAGCTTGCTCGACAAATTCGCATAAAATGTATAAATATTCCTGACATATGATTATTGCG
>DWYL01000075.1 GCA_019118685.1 Candidatus Blautia merdipullorum | reverse complement strand
GAGGGCGCTCTCCTTCTTTCCGGCCCGGGAGAACCTTTAGGCGCTTTTATCGCCTCTTATATCGCTATCGAACTTTCCCGCCTGATCGCCGGAAAAACAAAACTGGACATTATATTGGCCCCTATGGCGGGGATCTTTGGCGGATCTCTTGTGGGAATCTGGGTAGGCCCTCCTATCAGCCGCCTGATGAATGAGCTTGGGGCAATGATCAACTGGGGGACGGAACAGCAGCCTTTCCTTATGGGTGTGGTAGTTTCTGTACTGATGGGCATGATCCTTACTCTTCCCATCAGTTCCGCAGCCCTTGGGGTTATCCTGAATCTTTCCGGTCTGGCCGCTGGAGCAGCTACTATCGGATGCTGCTGTAATATGATCGGATTTGCCGTAGCCAGCTACAAAGACAACGGATTCTCCGGTCTTCTGGCTCAGGGAATCGGAACTTCCATGCTCCAGGTTCCCAATATCATGAGGCATCCGTTGATCTGGCTTCCTGCTATTATTTCCAGCGCAGTCTTAGGCCCCGTGGGGACTATGCTCGCGGGTATGACCAATAATGCCACCGGTTCGGGAATGGGTACCGCCGGTTTTGTAGGGCAGATCATGACCTGGCAGACAATGACCGTTTCGGAAGATCCTGTCATAGTGCTGGTAAAAATCCTTCTTCTGCACTTTGCCCTTCCAGGTCTGCTCTCCTTTGTGATCTCTGAAAAAATGCGTAAAATGGGCCTGATAAAGCCCGGACATATGAAACTGGATATGTAGTATATGCATCATAGGATCCAATTTTGTTAAAGTTTTGACTCTTTGCCGCTTTTCTGCTATACTTTAGAAAAGCGGCGTTTTTGTCTTCTAAATCATTAAGGCAAAAAAATCTGATCTGAAGGAGGTGAAATTTGCTTGGATAAGTTTCAGGACCTGAAATGTTATGAGGATGTAGACAGCTGGGAGACCCTGATGTTCCTTTACAATGCCGCATTAAAGGAAATCAGCACAAAAATCGAAATACTCAATGATGAATTCCAGCATGTTCATCACTATACCCCTATCGAACATATCAAATCCAGGATTAAAACGCCGGAAAGTATCGTAAAAAAGCTGAAAAAAAACGGCTATGAAGTGAATGTAAAAAACATGGTAAAGCATGTAAGAGATATTGCAGGAATCCGCATTATCTGTTCTTTTACCTCAGATATCTATCTGATCGCAGACATGATCACCAAGCAGGGAGATCTGAAGATCATTTCTCTCAAAGATTATATCAAGCATCCCAAGGACAGCGGTTATCAAAGTTACCATATGCTGGTATCTGTTCCTATTTATCTTTCCGGAGGGTTTGTGGATACCATTGTGGAGATACAGATCCGGACTGTGGCACAGGATTTCTGGGCCAGCCTGGAACATAAAATTTATTATAAATTTGAGGGTAAAGCGCCAGACTATATCAGCCGTGAACTGCAGGAATGCTCTAAAATCGTGGCAAAACTGGATGAGAGAATGCTCTCTTTAAATAATACGATTCAGGAATTCAGCACCAGAACTTCAAAAGATATTCTACCATCAGACGCCTGAATTTTCTAAAAAGAGGGAGCCGCCGCATTAATCAAAATCGAGAATATTTATACATTTTATTGCTCAGTCTGCGTCGCTTTGAGCCTATGGTCTCAAAGCTATGCTCAACAAATTCGCATAAAATGTATAAATATTCCTGACATATGACTTGCGACAGCCCCTTCTTTTTTTTATTCTTCTTTAAACTATAAAGATAAATTCTCCATATGCTCCATTTATTAGATGCAGGAATTATGCATATAATATAAAAAACTTTCAGGAGCAGCGGCAATGGATTACTCAGGGATCGGAAAACGAATTAAGAATTATCGCGAAAAACTGAAAATGACCCAGCAGATGCTGGGTGAGGAGACTGATTATTCCGTTCAGCATATCAGTCATATTGAGACTGGGAAAACCAAACTCAGTGTAAAATGCCTCCTGGATATTGCCAATGCCCTCCAGGTATCTGTCGATGAGCTGGTCTGCGGATATGTTTCCTCCTCATCCGTGATCGTAGACCGAGAGATCAGCAATCTGATGGAAGACTGTTCTCCCCAGGAAAAACAGATCATCCTGGAAACCATCAAGGCCCTGAAGGAAAGTCTAAGAAAAAACAGAAATATATAAAAGGGAGCAGCAGCTCCCCTTTTTATGAAAACAGGTTTCTGAAGAAATCCAGGATTTTTTCAAAGAATCCCTTTACCTGTTCTTCGTCTATATTCAGGTTCAGATCCAGTCCAGCGATCCGGTCATAGAGGCTCTTAGCCTGTTCCCGCAGGCTGTCTATATTCAGATCCAGGTCGCTGATCTTTTTCATCAGATCAATGATCGCCTGACGGTCTTCCTCTGAAAGATTTACTTCCATTTCCTGGGCCGCCTGATCCACCACATCTCCAATCTCCTGGGAAGTAGTTGCGTTGCCTTCTACAACCGCTCCTTTGATCGCCCCGATAAGCTCTTCGGCCGTTTCCTGATCTCCCACATTCTCCGCCACCTGTCCGGTAACTACAAGCTCGTTGGTAGCAGTATCGGCGTTTTCTTCGCTTACCTGTTCTCCCGTCATATTCTCATAAGCTTTAATGGCACCTACCAAAGCTGCGGTTCCTGAAATATTAAAAGGACCCGCCACCTTAATATCCGCGTTTTCTATTCCTGCTGTAGCCAGGGCATTTTCATACATTCCCGGTGTGCAGTAAGTGATATTGCTGGTGGTCACATTAATTCCAGAGCTGTCTTCCTTTCCTTCTACAAGAACAGAAGACAGTGCGCGGGAGCCGATAATACTGCTGCTCAGATAGGAGTCCAGATATTCATGCTCTTCGGCATTGGTAACTGTAGTCACGGTATAATTCTCCAGATCCGATTCACTGATGCCCAAAAGATTCAAAACAGTGGCTCTCTCTTCCTGGTTCAGATCCGCTCCCAGGGAAACATAGGGAACTCCTGTATCTCCATTTCCACTGGAAGCAAATGCATTGACAGGAAGCGCCGCTGCCATAATGCCCGCCAGCAATATTGCAATACCTCTTTTTTTCATTTTAATCACCTCTGTAAAAATAGCCAGACCCTTTCCGGGCCTGTCCCGGCCTTTTCGGCCGGAAATATAGTCTTTGTAGCGCTTTTTATTATAACATAGTTTCTCTTTTCCTACATCTAAACTTTCTATGAACTGCTTTTCTATTTTGTATAGTCTATAAACAAATTCTTCTTGCCCTATAATTCTTAAAAGTGTTATGATAAAGAAAAATTTCGTAAAGTCCGATAAAAGGAGTAGATAATTATGCCTATCGCCAATCAGGAAATGATCCGTGACAACAACCGGCGTCTGGTCCTGGAATATATCGTTAATAATCCCCCTGTATCACGAGCAGATCTTTCCAAACACCTGAAGTTGACCAAAGCCACTATCTCTGCCATTGTCCAGGAACTGATCCAGCAGAACCTGATCCAGGAGATCGGCAGCGCCAAAACCTCTCTTGGCCGCAAACCCATTCTTCTGGAATTCAACCAGGACTATGGGCTGGCCATGTCTATAGATGTCCGTCCCCGCCAGATCCTGACTCTGGTCTCTGATCTGAAAGGAGAAAACTGCCATGTAAAGGAGTACCCTTTTCATCAGGAAGACAGCCTGTTCTATCAGCTGTCCTCCATTATAGAAGAAACCCAGAAATTCTATGAAAATGCTGAAAAAAAAATCATAGGTATTGCCGTAGGCATTTATGGTGTTGTGCAGAATAATCGGATCATCTTTACCCCTTACTACCCTCTCCCTGCAGCAGGCCTTGGCTGTTCTCTGGAAAAAAAATTCCAGATCCCCGTTATTGTGGAAAACGAAGCGAATCTTTCTGTGCTGGGAGAGTCTGCTTTTCATTATGGACGTGAGAATATGATCCATATAAATGTCCATGATGGGATCGGAATGGGAATCCTGATCAACGGTAAGTTATACAAAGGTAAAGACGGATATGCCGGAGAATTCGGGCATACGATCCTGTTTCCTGACGGCAGGCCTTGTCCCTGCGGAAATCGGGGATGTTTTGAGCTTTACGCTTCAGAAAAAGCTATCTTGGAAGAATACAGTCTTCGGATAGAGAAGGAGACGGTTACCATTGATGAATTTCTCTCTGATTACAGCCGGAAGGTCCCGGAAGCGCTGGATATGATGGATCTGTTCGTCAAATATATGTCTATCGGCATTAATAATCTGATCAATACTTTTAATACGGACCTGATCGTACTGAACAGTTCCTTTTCCAACTTCATACCAGATATTAATTCCAGGATCATAGAATATCTGTCCAGACATCAGAACAGGGACTGCGAGATCATCTCCTCCAGCCTCCAGGACATTTCCGGCCTGATCGGAGGGATCCGTTTAGACTGTGAACGTTTCCTGGGGATCCGCCATCTGAAGATCCGGACCAGCCCTCTTGATCTGGAGCGCTGATTCTCCTGTTTTCATTCATAAATCTTTTTAATTTCGTTCATGAAAACTTCACAAGTTAAACATGATTTCAACATATTTAGCGGATATACTAGAATCATAAAAATAATACAGAAAAATTATTTTTATATTTTCTTTTTCATATGTCGGCCCTTAAGGGGTCGGCTCTCCTTCCTTTAATATTTATAGAGAAAGCCATCGCAGTAAAACTGCGGTGGCTTTTACGTTGTTAGAAGCTGATTTGTCAAGGCTGCAAAATCTTTCAGTGTCAGAGCTTCTCCTCTGATCCCGGCGGGAAAGCCGCAGGCAGACAACGCCTTTTCAATATCCTCTTTTGAGAATTCCAGATCAGGCGCATTTTTCAGGCCATTGACCAGAGTCTTCCTTCTCTGATTAAAAGAAGCCCGTATGATCTTAAACATAAGTTTAGGGTCTTTCACATCTACGGGAGGTTTTTCATGCCTTGTAAGCCGTATTACCGCACTCCCTACTTTAGGCCTGGGCATGAAACAATTAGGAGGTACATTGGCCACAATATATGGGCTGGCATAATACTGAACCGCCAGAGACAAGGCGCCATACTCCTTTGATCCCGGCCCGGTCTGCATTCTTTCTGCTACTTCTTTCTGTACCATTACGGTAATGGATTCTACCGGCACGTCTTCCTCAAACAGTCCCATAATGATGGGGGTTGTAATATAATATGGCAGATTCGCCACAACCTTAACAGGTTTCCCCTGATTGTGCTCCTCTGCCAGCTTTTTGATATCCACTTTCAAAATATCCTGGTTTAAAATCGTCACATTCCCATAATCCCTCAGGGTATCCTCTAATATGGGAATCAACGCCCGGTCAATCTCTACGGCAAAGACCTCCCTGGCCCTGCAGGCCAGATACTGGGTCATGGTCCCGATCCCGGGACCAATCTCCAGAACAAAGTCATCTTTCTGAATGTCCGCCGCATTCATGATCTTATCCAGTACGTGGGGATCAATGAGAAAGTTCTGCCCGAATTTTTTCTGAAAAACGAAGTCATATTTTTGAAGAACTTCAATTGTCTTCTTAGGGTTTCCCAGATATGGGTCTTTCATCCGGTCGTCCTCCCTTATATATCAAAATCTTTTTCATAAAGCATGATCCTGCCGCTTGCATCCAGATGGCGCTTTCCTACTCTCTTTCCGGGGCGGCGTCCCTTTTTCGCCGCTCTTTTCAAAGCATCGTCCATCATCTCTTTCACCATGCCTACAGACACGGGATTTTCCTCATTCTGGTTATCTCCGATCAGAGTATAAAGAGCCAGAACCGCCATATCGTCAATCTTGTATCCCAGCTCTTTCGCATAGGTTTTTGCAAAAGAAACCAGCTCATCATTGGTAAATACCGGGATCACGATCCTGGAATCAAATTTCTTCATAAATTCCGGATACTTCTCTTCCAGTTCCCAGATACCAGGTTTCAGATCTTCCAGGATCACGGTGAGACGATTGGTTTTAAATTCCATAGCTTTCGACAGATTTTCCACGACTTCCTCGTCCATATCCCCGGCATGTTCTACTACCAAAAATCCGCCGGACAATTTATCTACAATAGCCACCGGATCCTTCTTATTCAGCTCCTCAGCTTCAAGATAAGCCACTCTGGCTCCCTGCATCTGTCTTTCTTTGCACAGAGCTTTGATCATGCCTTCCGAAAGCTTGGTTTTTCCTGTTCCCTCTCTTCCGGTTACAACAATGTTTCCTGCCCTTGAAGTTTTAGAACATGCAGATTCCTGAGCCGTATCCAGAGCTTCATTGATCTGCTGGCTCATTCCCGGCACAGGTGCAAAATAGGTAAACAGCCTTCTATGTTCCTCTTCTGTCAAATGGTGCCGCATGAGTCCTGCCGCTGCAGTGCTGAAAGCGCCGGTATCCGGAGAGGGCTGGTACTCTTCTTCCTCTTCATGAAGGGTATCCTGAACCTCAGGGATCACCTTCGTTTCCCCCAGTTCTTCCTGGGCTTCCTCAGTTTCAGAAAAACTTTCCTCCTGAGACTCCTCTGTCTCGGAATCTTCTTCTTCCTGAGCTTCCTGGTTCTCCACAGCCGGCTCTTCTTCCTGAAAGGATTCTGTCTCCGCAGACGGCTCTTCTTCCTGAAAGGGTTCTGTCTCCGGGGTCTCCTCTGAATCTTTCCCTTCTTCAAAAGGGCTTTCTTCAAAGACAGCCTCCTCCACTGCTTCTACCACAGGCTCTCCGTCCTGTGTATCTATGATCTCTTCTGTAACGATCTCTTCGGATTCTTCTTCCTCTGACTCCTGCTCTCTTGTGTCATCCTGTTCAAATTCCATTGCTTTTTCCATTAAAGCAGAAGTAATGGCATCATCCTCCGGACTTTCCTCTTCCTGAGCCGGTTCTTCATCCGGCTTCTCTGGCTCCGAAGCAAAGGAAACGGAATCGCCTGTCTCTTCTGAAACAGCCTGCGCCAATTCACTGGCAGTCTCCGCAAGCAATGCTTCCAGATCCAGCTCCAGTTCCTTCTCCTTAGAGTCTGTCTTGAAGTCTTCCGGATTCATATCCTCCTCTTTTATAGGCTGAGATTTAGGCGCCTGGGCTTGTACAGAAGCTTTCATGGAATTTTCCACATGGAAGGGCTTCACATCCGACATGCCTTCGATATTTTCCGGCTCCAAATCCTTCACCACATATTCTTTTTGCTCAAAAGGCTCTCTGGTAGCCGCGGTCTCTTCTTCTCCCCCGTTTCTGCTCGGAAGGACATCCATGATATCCTGCACAGCCTTATCCTTTATCTCCTGGGTATCTGAAATCTGGGGCTGACCGTCCGTCCCCTGATCCAAAACATGTTTGATGATGCTGTCGATTTCTTCCTCCGGCTTGTCCACAGGAGAAGATTCTCCCCGGACTGCTTTCTCTGCCGCCTGAGCCGCTGCGTCTACCGCCTTCACAGCAGCTTTGGGAACATAGCCTTTCTCAAAGCGGTGGTCATATTTTTCCTGCTGTATAGGCGTCAGAGGAGTAAACTTCATCTTCAGCTCCATGGCCTTTGTTACATACTTTCCTTCACTGAACCACAAGATCAGATCATCACATTCTTCTATGCAAGCCTCTTTCATTCCCGCCTGGGCATAAAGCCGCGCCAGTACATAGGACCATCTTTCTGTATATTCCTGGCTCTTATATTCCTTCAGAATAGCAATCTGTTCTTCCAGAGGAGCTCCTTTTCCGCGGGCAAGTTTATACTGAAGAATGTAGCGGCTGTTGTCCTTAGGGGACAGTTCTATGAATTCTTTATAATATTCATCCGCTTCATCAAGGTTTCCCATTTTGATAGACAGTTCCACCAGGCGGTATAGAACTGTTCTGCCGATAGGCGCTCTGTGATGGGCCATCAAAAGCAGCTTACGGCTTTCAGGATAACGCTTATTCGCCTCGTATATCTCCCCTACCATACACAATGTTCTGGCGCTTCTTACTCTGCGCCAGTCGATGGTCTCGACGATTTCAAGGGCGCCTTTGTAATCCTGACGGTCTACAAGATCATTAATTTCTTCCAGTTTTGCCCTATACTCATTCTTATCCACTTTGTTCACCTCTATATATTTATTTTTCGTCAGTTCCATGTCTGTAATGTCACCGAAGCCTGAGGGTATAAGACTCCATAATTGATTTTAGTTTATCATAATGCATATGTGATGTCAAAACAAAAAAGAGCATCCCTCGAAACCGTTCTGCCCGGTTTTGAGGAATACTCTTTTTAAAATTAAGAAAGCTTTTTCATCTCAGCCTTACACCCGGCTGAAAATCCGGTTTCTGTATCTTCCCAAAACAGAAATCAGGAAATTTCCCAGGATTCCGCAAGAAACCACTTCTCCGATCCCTACCGTAAGCATCAGGAAGGGAATCGGCAGCACCACGCCATAAGCATAGCGGAGCACAAAGGGTACAATGCAGATATTCGCCGCAATAGGGGGAAGGACTGCAAGAAGCCTGTTGGAATTTCTCAAGAAATAAGTTCCCACAGCACCTATCAGGGTGGCTATGCTTCCGAAGATCACATCTGGGAGCATAGCGCCTCCGGTGATATTTCCGATCAGACATCCTACGAACAGGCCTGGGATGGCAGCCGGTGTAAAGACCGGAAGTACAGTAAGCATCTCCGCAATACGGATCTGCACTTCTCCGAAACTGATGGGTGCGAAAACAAAAGTCAGCACCACATAAATGGCAGCGATCATAGCCGCCTGGGTCAAAAAAGTAACTTTCTTGTCTCTCATATTTGGTTTTCTCCTTTAGTTTTGTTTTACGAGTGGAAGGTCTCGAACACTCGGCACATTTTGCTTTATTTTCCAATGGTAACCTTATCCAGGTGCCAGATCTCGTCTACATACTGCTGGATCGTCCTGTCAGAGGAGAACTTGCCTGAGCAGGCAGTGTTCAGCAATGCCATTTTTGCCCATCTTGCCTCGTCTCTGTAGGCTTTTTCAACTTCTTCCTGAGCTTTGGCATAGGACTTGAAGTCAGCCAGGATAAAGTAGGTATCTGCCCTGTCGCTGCTGTTGGTGTTCAGCAGAGAATCATAGATGTCACGGAACAGATTGAAATCTCCATGAGAATAAGTGCCATTGATCAGCTGCATCAGCACGTTCCTGATATCCGGATCATTATTGAAGTACTGCATAGGATCATAACCGCCGTTGTTCTCGTAATTGATAACTTCATCTGCAGACAGACCGAAGATAAAGGCGTTTTCCTTTCCTACTTCTTCTACGATCTCTACATTGGCGCCGTCCATGGTTCCCAGTGTTGGAGCTCCGTTTAACATAAACTTCATGTTTCCTGTTCCGGAAGCTTCTTTACTTGCTGTAGAAATCTGCTCAGAAACATCTGCTGCGGCAAAGATCATCTCTGCATTAGAAACACGGTAGTTCTCAATAAACACCACTTTCAGCTTTCCATTGATGGAAGGATCGTTATTTACCACGTCAGCTACTGCATTGATCAGCTTAATAGTCAGTTTTGCCCGCTTGTATCCTGCTGCCGCCTTAGCGCCGAAGATAAAGGTTCTCGGATAGAAGTCCATCTCCGGATGTTCTTTGATCTTGTTGTACAGATACATTACATGAAGGATATTCATCAGCTGGCGTTTGTACTCATGAAGTCTCTTTACCTGTACGTCAAAGATAGAGTTTGGATTCACTTCGATCCCATTATGCTCCAGGATATATTTTGCCAGGCGGACTTTATTCTGATATTTAATGTTCATAAACTCCTGCTGAGCTCTCTTGTCATCTGCATATACTTTCAGTTTAGACAGCTCCGGCAGGTTTGTGATCCAGCCGTCTCCGATATGATCGGTGATCCAGGAAGCCAGCAGCGGGTTGGCATGGAGCAGGAAACGTCTCTGTGTGATTCCGTTTGTCTTATTATTGAATTTCTCCGGATACATCTCATAGAAATCCTTCAGTTCCTGTTTCTTCAGAATTTCAGTATGAAGCTGTGCCACACCGTTTACAGAATAGCCTCCTGCGATAGCCAGATGAGCCATCTTCACCTGTCCGTCGTAGATGATCGCCATTTTGCGGATCTTTTCCTGATTTCCAGGATATTTTGCCTTGATCTCCTCAATAAATCTCCGGTTGATCTCTTCAATAATCTGATAGATACGAGGAAGCAGTTTAGAAAACAGCTCGATAGGCCATTTTTCCAGAGCCTCCGCCATGATGGTATGATTTGTATAAGCACAGGTGTGTGTCGTAATATCCCATGCCTCGTCCCAGGACAGGTTCTCCTCATCCACCAGGATACGCATCAGCTCTGCCACTGTCATAGTCGGATGGGTATCGTTTAACTGGAAGGTCACTTTCTTCGGCAGATCGTGAAGATCGCTGTGAGCCTTTTTGAATTTGGCGATAGCAGCCTGGATACTTGCAGAAATAAAGAAATACTGCTGTTTCAGACGCAGCTCTTTTCCTGCATAATGGTTGTCATTTGGATACAGCACTTCCACAATGTTTTTCGCAAGGTTTTCCTGTTCTACAGCTTTGTGGTATTCACCCTTGTCAAAAAGGTCCAGACGGAAATCTGTGATCGGCTCTGCGTCCCAGATACGAAGGGTATTTACGATTTTATTATTGTACCCAACAATCGGCATATCGTAAGGAACTGCCAGTACGGACTGGTACCCCTTCTGTACAAAATGAGTTCTTCCTGTAGCATAATCATACTCTACGTCTACATAGCCGCCGAATTTTACTTCTTTCGCATATTCCGGACGGCGCAGTTCAAAGGGATAGCCGTTTTTCAGCCAGTTATCAGGAACCTCTACCTGATATCCGTCTTCAATTTTCTGTTTGAACAGACCATAATGATAACGAATACCGCAGCCATAGGCACAATAACCCAGTGTTGCCAGAGAATCCAGGAAACAGGCAGCCAGGCGTCCCAGTCCTCCGTTGCCAAGAGCAGGATCCGGTTCCTGGTCTTCTATTGCATTTAAGTCAAATCCTAATTCATCTAAGGCTTCTTTCACTTCATCATATGCGCACAGGTTGATCAGATTATTTCCCAGCGCGCGTCCCATAAGGAATTCCATGGATAAATAATAAACAATCTTCGGGTCGTCCTTCTCGTACTGTTTCTGTGAAAGCAGCCAGTTATCAATAATTACGTCCTTTACAGCAAGAGATACAGCCTGAAAAATCTGCTCCTGTGTGGCCTCTTCGATGGTCTTTCTGTAGAGCATTTTTACGTTTTCTTTAACGCTTTTCTTGAATTCCTCTTTCTTAAAATGATTGTCTAACATTTCCTTTCCTCCTTCAGAGTGGTGAAGGCAAGTACTGCACACCTTCTTTTTTTCATAAGAATAGGGCTGCCGCAAAGAACCAGAGCTATTGAATTCCCCGCGACAGCCCTTTTTCTTATGAAAGTTTCCAAACGCCTAACTTCACGTTTTCTGAATTAATTTTCCAGTCTTTTTCGTAGCCGCTCACTTTTCCGTACACTACATCTTCTGCCAGGACTTCAGATTTTATCTGGTCTTCACGACTGCGGAAGATGTTCTCAATCACCTGGTTGTCTCCAAGTGAAATCCCGATCTTATCAGTAACTTCAAAGCCAGCCTCTTTTCTCATAGTCTGGATTTTGCTGATAATCTCCCGGACAAATCCTTCCTCGATCAGCTCAGGAGTCAGGTTTGTATCAAGCACAACTGTAATGTCATTATCGGATTCGGATACATAACCCTCTGTCTGTGCGGTATCAATGAGCAGGTCACTGTCTAATAATACTATTTCTTGTCCGTTTATGTCAAGTTTTAGCTGCCCATTTGCCTTTAATTCATCCATAGCCTGGTTTCCGTCCAGTTCAGATAAAGCTTTCTTAATACCGCCCAGGAATTTTCCGTATTTCGGACCTACCGTCTTTAACTGAGGTTTGAAAGTATAGGAGGTAAAGGCTCTTACATCATCCGTAAAGGTCATTTCCTTCACATTCAGCTCGTCTTCAATGATTTCTTTGAAGAAGTCCTCCAAAGTGAAGGGAGCTTTTACAAACATTTTTCCGATAGGCTGACGATTCTTGATATTGGCTGCATTTCTGCATGCACGGCCCATCACCACGATCTTCAGAAGATTGTCCATATTTTCTTCCAGGTCTTTATCGATCAATTCCTCGTTCACCTTCGGGAAGTGACAAAGATGAATGCTTTCCGGAGCATCTTTGTCAATGCTTCTTACCAGGTTCTGATAGATCTCTTCTGTAATGAAAGGAACCATAGGCGCAGCCGCCTTGCAGATAGTCACCAGGGCAGTATACAGAGTCATATAAGCATTGATCTTATCCTGCTCCATGCCTTTCGCCCAGAAACGTTCACGGCTTCTTCTTACATACCAGTTGCTCATGTCATCCACAAATTCCTGAAGAGCTCTGGCTGTTTCCGGGATCTTATAATCATTTAAGTCTTCATCTACTTCTTTTACTACAGAATTCAGCTTAGACAGCAGCCATTTATCCATAACAGACAGCTTCTCATAGTCCAGAGTATATTTTGTAGCGTCAAATTCGTCGATATTAGCGTAAAGCACGAAGAAAGCATAGGTATTCCACAAGGTTCCCATGAACTTTCTCTGGCCTTCCTGTACGGCCTTTCCGTGGAAACGGTTTGGCAGCCAGGGAGCGCTGTTCACATAAAAGTACCAGCGGATAGCGTCTGCCCCGTATTTTTCCAGAGCCTCAAAAGGATCCACCGCATTTCCCTTGGACTTGGACATTTTCTGTCCGTTCTCATCCTGGACATGGCCCAGAACGATGACGTTTTTATACGGAGCCTTGTTGAACAGGATGGTAGACTCAGCCAGCAGAGAGTAGAACCAGCCTCTTGTCTGGTCTACAGCCTCAGAGATAAAGTCTGCCGGGAACTGCTGCTCAAACACATCTTTATTTTCAAATGGATAATGATGCTGTGCAAAAGGCATAGCTCCTGAATCAAACCAACAGTCGATAACCTCCGGCACTCTGTGCATGGTCTTGCCGCACTTCGGACATTTCATGGTGATCTCATCAATGTAGGGACGGTGAAGTTCCACTGTCTTGGCTTTCTCGTCACCGCTTCTCTCAAAGAGCTCCTGTCTGCTGCCGATGGATTCCATATGACCGCACTCGCACTCCCATACATTGAGAGGGGTTCCCCAGTAACGGTTACGGCTGATCCCCCAGTCCTGAACGTTTTCCAGCCAATCGCCAAAACGTCCTTTACCGATGCTTTCCGGGATCCAGTTGATGGTATTGTTGTTCCGGATCAGGTCATCCTTTACTGCGGTCATCTTAATGAACCAGGACTCTCTTGCATAGTAGATAAGTGGTGTATCACATCTCCAGCAGTGAGGATAGCTGTGTTCAAATTTCGGCGCTGAGAAGAGCAGGCCTCTCTTGTCCAGGTCTTTAAGCACTTCCGGGTCTGCTTTCTTGCAGAAAGTACCGGCCCAGAGAGTTTCCTCTGTCATTTCTCCTTTTTCATTTACCAGCTGGAGTACAGGAAGATCATATTTCTTTCCTACTTTATTATCGTCTTCACCGAAAGCCGGAGCGATGTGTACCACCCCGGTACCGTCTGTCAAAGTTACATAAGTATCGCAGACTACATAATAGGCCCTTTTATTTAACTTCTTGAAGTTATACAGAGGTTCATACTCTTTATATTCCAGATCGGTTCCTTTATAGGTTGCCAGGACTTCATAGGCAGGAGTTCCCTCTTCCCTCTCCAGAGAGCCCAGAACTGTATCCAGAAGAGCAGACGCCATATAATAAGTATAGCCGTCTGCTGCTTTTACCTTTGCGTATTCCTCATCAGGATTCACACAAAGAGCCACGTTAGAAGGCAGGGTCCAAGGGGTTGTGGTCCATGCCAGGATATAGGCATCCTCGCCCTTTACTTTAAAGCGGGCGACAGCAGAACGTTCTTTTACATCTTTATATCCCTGAGCCACTTCCTGGGCAGACAGGGGCGTGCCGCAGCGCGGGCAGTAAGGCACGATCTTGTGGCCTTTATATAAAAGTCCTTTATTCCAGATTTCTTTCAGCGCCCACCATTCGGACTCGATATAGTCATCATGATAGGTTACGTAAGGATTTTCCATATCTGCCCAGAAACCAACAGTAGCGGAGAAATCCTCCCACATGCCTTTATATTTCCAAACACTTTCTTTACACTGATCGATAAATGGGACCAGTCCGTATTCCTCGATCTGGTCTTTTCCGTCCAGGCCCAGTTTTTTCTCCACTTCCAGTTCTACCGGCAGTCCATGGGTGTCCCATCCGGCCTTTCTGGGAACCATATAGCCCTTCATGGTACGGTATCTGGGGATCATATCCTTGATAACACGGGTGAGCACATGGCCGATATGGGGTTTTCCGTTTGCAGTAGGCGGTCCGTCATAGAAGGTATAAGTAGGTCCTTCCTTGCGGTTTTCCATGCTCTTCTCAAAAATGTGGTTGTCTTCCCAGAACTTTTCCACTTCTTTTTCCCGATCTACAAAATTCAGGTCTGTAGCAACTTTCTGGTACATAGCTTTTTCTCCTTTCCAAAATTCAAAAATATTTTCCAAAGGCGTTTCTATTCTTTCCTTTAAAACTGGAATATATAGAAAAGGCCTCCGCCCTGTAACAGGACGAAAGCCTTATTGCGCTGTCGTTATACCACCTCTTACATCATACGAAGCATACGCCTTTATATGTGTCCCCGGTAACGTGGGGAAACCGGCCTCTCTTACTCGATTCAGATGGCAACTCCGGAGTGATTTTCTTTGGCCCCTACTCGTACCGGGATTCCACCTTCCCCGGCTCTCTGGAACTTTGGACTGGTCAAATACTGTCTCCATCTTTGTTTTTGTCAAGTACAGAATTATTATACCGGGGCTTTTGGCATATTGTCAAGGGGTACCCTAACAAATTCATTGCTATAAACACTAAAATCGCATATAATAAATTTAATTATGGTGTCTTTTGGCACAGAATACCAATGAAAGAGGACAATTATGAAAAGCAAGACCAGCAAAAAAGGCGCCGCCCTGGTTCTGGCAGCCGCATTAACTTTAAGCTTACAGACAGCCAGTCCCCTGGCAGCCGTTTCTTCCGGCGAAAACGCCCAGGCAGAACAGACCGCACAAGAAAATACAGCAGCAGATACCGCTGCCCAGGAACCCGCAATGCCGGAAAGCTATGAATGGGAAATCCAGTCCAACAAAATCCCTGGCTGGCCCCAGGGTCCCAAGATCATAGCCGAAACAGGCATTGTCATGGATCTGGACAGCGGAGAGATCCTGTACGCAAAAGGAATTGACGAAAAAAGAGCTCCTGCCAGCATCACCAAGATCATGACAGCCATGCTTGCCATTGAAAAAGTACCCCTGGATACAAAGATCACTTTCACCAATGAGGTGAATAATATCGAACCGGGAAGCACTCATATCGGCATCAAGCCTGGAGAAACTCTGACCATGGAAGAAAGCCTTTACGGTATCCTTCTCGGTTCTGCCAATGAGGTTTCTTCCGGAGTGGCGGAATATATCGGGGGGACTGTACAGAAGTTCGTAGATATGATGAACGAAAGGGCTCAGGAGCTGGGCTGTAAAAATACCCATTTCGTCAATGCAAATGGACTCTATGATGACAACCACTATACAACAGCAAGGGACATGGCCCTGATCGCCCAGGCTGCTTTTCAGAATGAGACCTTCCGGAATATTGTAAAGACCCCCTATTATATTATTCCTCCCACAAATATTACTGCGGAAGAGCGGTGGATCAATAATCATCATCAGATGCTCCTGGACGGAGATCAGCACTATGACGGGTGCCTGGGAGGCAAAACCGGTTATACAGTGAAGGCAGGAAACACTCTGGTCACTTATGCCCAGAGAGACTCTATGCGCCTTGTCTGTGTGGTTCTGAAAGGAACTATAGAGTATTACAATGATACCAGAAATCTGCTGGACTATGGCTTTAACAATTTCCAGAAACTCCAGCCCTCCTCGGAAACCGGGACAGAGCCGGATTCTCTGGCTGCTTATCTCCAGGAGAAAGGTCTTTTAGATGCTGCCATAGAAAGCGCATCTATAGACATTCCAAAAGAAGCAGCTCAGGATGTCACCGTCAATGCCGAAGTAGAAGACAATATGCTGAATCTGGATTTTTACTATGGGGATACACTAATGGGAAGTTCCGGCCAGGAAGCCTCTCAGGAAGTCCAAAATGCCGCCAGAGAGTATAGCAGCCTTCAGGAACAGAAAGGTCAGGAGCCGGAATCTCAGCCTGCCTCCACAGATTCTGGCAGAGGGACTCTCTCTCCTGCTTCTGCGGATCAGAATATTTTAGAAGAATATCTGACAAAAGCAGAATCCGCTTTTCAGGATCTTCCCGGGTGGAAATATCCGGTTTTAGGATTTCTGGCAGGGGCCTTGAGCTTTTATGTCATACTGCTGATCATAAAAATCATCCGGGCTCTTCTTTCCAGAAAGAAAAAAAAGAAGGAAGAGAAAGACGAGGAGGAGAAAGAATGAAGGTAACCTATATCGGTCACAGCGGTTTTCTCACAGAATCAGAATCCTGCTGCTGTCTTTTTGATTATTATCAGGGAGAAATTCCTTCCCTGCCTGGAGATAAACCCTTATATATCTTTGTTTCCCACCGGCATCAGGATCATTTCAATCCGGAGATCTTCCAGATCACCAGTCCAAAAGAGATTCATTACATTCTTTCCCAGGATACCAGAAGATATATGAGAGATCGTTTATCCCTGCCCAATCTTCACTTTATGAAAGCAGAAGAATCCCTGTCCCTTACTGCGGCGGGCAGCGGTAAACCCCTGTCTGTAAAAACCTTCCATTCCACAGACTGCGGAGTGGCATTCCTGGTTGAAACAGATGGAAAAAAGATCTATCACGCCGGAGATCTGAACTGGTGGGTCTGGCCGGGGGAATCTAAGCAGTACAATCACAACATGACTGCAAACTTCCAGCGATACACAGAGCCTTTAAAAGGCATGGAACTTTTTGCAGCATTTCTTCCTCTGGATCCCAGGCAGGGGGAATGGTATGACAAGGGATTTTCTTATATGATGGAAAACACCTTTATCCGCTATGCTTTTCCCATGCATTTCTGGAAAGACTATTCCATTATCCGGAAATATCTTTCTACGCCTCAGGGGCAGAAATATAAAGAACAGATCATGCTTTTGGAAAAAGAGGGGCAGGTTATCCATTGCCCGGAAAATAAGGAGGACAAGTAAAATGAAATTTCAGATGATCCATGAAAATTACAATGTGAGAGATTTAGACCGTTCCCTGGCTTTTTATGAAAAAGCCCTGGGACTAAAGGAAAAACGCCGTACCGAAGCTAAGGACGGTTCCTTTATTATTGTCTATGTTGGAAATGATACTACAGATTTTGAATTGGAGCTGACCTGGCTGCGGGACTTTGACCGGGATTACAATCTGGGAGACTGCGAATTTCACCTTGCATTCCGCACTGAAGATTTTGATGCAGCCCATAAGCTTCATGAAGAAATGGGCTGCATCTGCTTTGAAAACCCGGATATGGGCATTTATTTTATCTCCGATCCGGACGGATACTGGCTGGAGATCGTGCCGGAAAGATAAATCTTTCAGCCTCTGCGGCTAAAGGAAAAGAGCCTGGCTGTTCCGGGATCGAGACAGATCACAAGTTCTTCCTCCTCTTCCCGGAACTCCCAGAGAGTTCTCTTTCCGGAGGGATAAATGCAGAAAACTTCTCCAGCTTTTTTCCCTTTCTGTCCCAGAGAGATCCTGAAAGCCTTTTCCTGTTCTCCTCTCATCCTCCATACTGCCAGATAGCATTTCTCACCATTCTGGATCCCGAAGCTGATATACTCATCTGAAAAAGAGGCCAGGCCTGTGGGCCAGAAGGGAAGTCCCGTCTTAATATCCTCCCGGATTTCCTTGTATATCCGGATCCCCTCGCACACCCTGTCCATTCTCTCTTCTCCTATCTGCCCCAGATAACCACTTTGGTGAATACGGAGAAGCATGGCGTTTACCATATTATAGATCGTCTCTTCTTCTGTGCCCTGCACCAGAGGATAGGACCAGATCGCTGCCTGTTCCGGCGTGCAGGCGGTAGCACAGTTTGCAGCAATAGCTGCCATCTTAATATAATCGGTCTGGTCAGTCACAGACTGTATGCTGTGTCTGGATAACAGAGAATATTCCATGCGCATGCCTCCGCTGCTGCAGTTTTCTATGATCAGATCCGGATACTTTTCAAAGATCCCGTCCAGCCAGGAGAGATAGGCTCTGGTATGTGCCAGAAGGCCTTCTCCCGGAGAATCTGCATGGAGGTCCGTCCCCACACCGGCGTTGATATTATAGTCCATCTTAATATAACCGACCCCGTAATCCTCCACCAGTCTCCGCACCACTTCCCCTGCATACTTCTGCACCTCCGGATTCCGGAAATCCAGCTGATAGCGGCAGTGATCAATCACCGGTCTCCCGTTTCTCTGGAAAAACCATTCAGAAGGCACCTTATCCGCCAGGGGACATTTCTTTCCCATCACCTCCAGCTCCAGCCACAGTCCCGGGGTCATATTTTTGCTCCGTATATACCGGATCACCTCCTGGAGGCCTCCTGGAAATCTTTTTTGGCTGGGAAGCCATTCTCCCACTCCGTCCCACCAGTATCCGTCTGAATACCAGCCGCAGTCTATACAAAAATACTCGCATCCTGCTTTTTCCGCAGAATCGATCAGGGGCTTTAGCGCCTCTGTTGTAGGATCTCCCATAAGGCAGTTCATATAGTCATTAAAGATCACCGGAAGGTTTTCATTATCCTGATTTTTTCTCCGGATCCTTCTTCTATATTCTGTAAGAGCCTGTATAGACGCTTCAAAATCTCCTTCTGTGACAGCCAGGGCGCAGGGAACAGATACAAATTCTTCTCCCGGCTTCAGAGATTTTGCAAATCCGTTCTCCTGGTAAGTAGGGCCTGATGCCTGCAGGTACAGTCTGTCTCGGATATCGCTGATCTCCCAGTGCCAGGATCCGCTGGTTTCTATCTGCCATGTAAAAGTCTTATTCAGCTCCGTATTATGATAGCTGCCCATAGGAAGATATTCGTCGCAGCTCCAGCTTCCTGTGCTTCCTATGGAAATTCTTTTCATAGAGAAGGAATTTACCACGTCATATCCCAGCTCATTAAGGGTATATTTCTTCCACTGTGCCTCCCCATACCAGGTATTATAAGGAATATAAAGGATGCCTGTCTTATCTCTCGTTTCTGAAGGACCCTCGCACAGATCTGTGACGGCAAGAGAAGAAATGTATTCCATATTATAAGTTTCCTGGGAGCAGTTCTCCACTTGATTAAAGATCCTGAACACCGGGATCCCATCATAAAACTGTATATGGGTGGTAAGCTTCAGGCCCTGGTAAGACTGAAGGATCTCCAGTTTTCTTCCATAAAAATTTCTGTAATCCCTGGAGTCCTCATATCCCATCAAAGCTGAAGGGCTGCTTCCTGTATGCTTATTTCCATGATGGTCACACTGGTCAAAACCACTGGCCTGCAGTTCTGCCAAAGTATAAACATGAAGATCCTTTTCCGGCACCTGGCCTGTCTTCTCCCTGAAAGAACAATGACTCAGGTATACAGGCCTTCCTTTTTCTAATACTAGCTCCATATTGATTCCATTTTCTGCTATCTTCATAATTATCCCCAAACCTCCTTTTCTGTTATCCTTTCTGCCCGCACAGTCTTATAAACTTTTGCCCTACAATGCTCCTACTTGCATTATAGTAACAAAAAGATTTTTCGTCTATGCAGAATTGTTCAACAGTAAAAATGAGGCTGCCGCAATATTCCTGACATAGGATTATTGCGACAGCCTAAAACTGTCTCTCTAAATATGTTTCTGAGCTTTTCTTTATTTTTCGTGATGCCTTTTCTGACGGCGTTTCTTTCTCAGAGCATCTCTCTTCTCCCGGATATGTTCTGCTTCTTCCTGGCTGATTTTTTTCAAAGTCTTTACCACATAATACTTTCCCTCATCTGTCTTCTTCAGTCTTGCCTTCCCTCTGAAATATCCATGGATAGGACAGAAAGCCAGGCACATGTGAGCCTTTGTATTCACAGAAAACCACCGTATTTTTTTCTTGGCCGTTTTTCCGCAGAGAAAGCATCTGGTCTGGGAAACGTCCCGGTCTTTCATAGCTTCTTCTTTGGAGAGAAACTCTCTGGATATAAATTTTGAATATTCCGGGAATACTGTATAGATCTGGTCCTTTCTGGTCTTAGGATTTTGGTAACAGTCTATAGAGTAATAATCTTCCGCCATTTTTACAGGGATTCCTTTAAAGATCTCCGCAGTATAGTAGGCATCGTTCAGAGCTCTGTGGAACTGCCCGTCCTTTTTCATTTCCAGAAAATCTATGGCGCTCTCCAGGGATCTGGCTGTACGCTGCCCCTCATGTGCCAGTCCAAAAAGCTTCTGTATATCATAATAAAAAATCGGCCCCTTAAGCAAGTTCAGCATATGATAATACTTCATGTTTCTCTGAAGCTCTGCCAGATCGGAAGAGCCCCACGTGCAGAACTTAGCTTCGGGACCGCACCACTTCATAAATTTTTTCACTGCCTCGGTAAAAGGAATCCCCTGTTCCAGATCCGAGCCTTTGATATCCAGGATCTCCTTCGTCCGGTAATGGAGTTTTTTATAGACAACAGGTTTTACCACCTGATGAAACGAGTCTTCGTAATTTCTATTCTCATCTAATTTTAAAGCGCCTATTTCTATGATCTCAAAAGGCAGTCTTTTATTTTCTCGTTCTTTTCCATAGGGGCATTGATTCCATTCTAGATCAAATACAATGTAATTCATCGTAAAACCTCCGTAGACATTCTAGCAAAATATAATATGTAAGTCAATCCGCCCTTCTAAGCTTTGTGCACTTTATGTCCATACTACAATCTGTACGAATTATTTTTGTAAAAACAAACAGTTTATAGAATGTTTCTCCTCGGTTTTTTCTGTTAAAATAGATATAGAATTTTTAGAAGGAGGCCGTAATCGAAATGATAATTATTGGTGAAAAAATTAATGGTTCTATTCCTTCCGTGGCAAAAGCCATTGCTGAACGAGACGCTGAATTTATAAAAAACCGGGCCCGTATGCAGGCTGAAGCAAACGCCAGCTTCATTGACTGCTGCGCATCTGTTCCGGAAGATGTTGAAGTAGAGACTTTAAAATGGATGATCGACTGCATTCAGGAAGTTACGGATCTTCCCATCTCTATTGACAGCCCCAGCGCTCATGTACTGGCAGAAGTTTACAGCTACTGCAAGAGACCGGGACTTTTTAACTCTGTTTCCGGAGAGGGCGATAAGATCGATACGATCTTCCCTATTATGGCAAAGGAAGAGAACAAAGATTGGGAAGTTATCGCACTGCTCAGCGACAACACAGGTATTCCTAAGACTGCAGACGACCGTCTGAAGGTATTTAAATTTATTATGGAAAAAGCGAAAGAGTATAACATTGCTCCTTCCCGTATCCATATCGATCCTCTTGTTGAGATGCTCTGCACCTCTGAGGACGGCATTGCAATGAATGTGGAAGTTATCTCCACTATCAGAAAACAATATCCGGATATACATATTACTGCTGCTATCAGCAATATTTCCTTTAACCTTCCGGTGCGTAAACTGATCAACTGCTGTTTCCTGACACTGGCCATGAATGCGGGTCTGGACAGTGCCATCCTGGATCCTGTAAACCGTGATATGCTGGGACACATCTACGCCACAGAAGCTCTTCTGGGTCTGGATGACTACTGCATGGAATACATCGGCGCTTACAGAGAGGGTCTCATCGGACCAGAAAAGAAATAGCGTGGTCTTTAATTTATTAATATGAAGAAACCATAAAAATCATTTATTTAAATAAGGAGGAATTTACTATGAGTCAGATTCAGAATGTTGCGGATGCTGTTGCTGCCGGAAAGGCAAAGATTGTGGGCGGACTTGTTCAGGAAGCATTAGATGCGGGATGTGATGCTACTGAACTGTTAAATGCTATGATCGACGCTATGGGTGTTGTAGGAGAGCGTTTCAAAAAGAACGAGATCTTCGTTCCGGAAATGCTGATTGCTGCAAAAGCCATGAAAAAAGGAGTTGAAGTTCTGAAACCCCACTTAGCCGGCGACAGCGCAAACAAATACGGCAAGATGATCATCGGAACAGTTGCCGGTGACCTTCATGATATCGGCAAGAACCTGGTTGCTATGATGATCGAAAGCGCAGGATTTGAAGTAATCGACTTAGGCGTTGATGTTTCTATCCAGAAATTCATTGATGCAGTTAATGCAAACCCGGATGTTAAGATCGTTGGATGCTCCGCTCTTCTTACAACTACAATGCCGGCGCTGAAAGATACCGTTGCCGCATTAAATGAAGCTCCATTCCGTAAGAACATCAAGGTTATGGTAGGCGGCGCTCCTATTACTCAGGAATTTGCTGATGAGATCGGCGCAGACGCTTATACACCAGACGCTGCATCTGCTGCACAGAAAGCAAAAGAACTGGCAGCATAAGCAATGAATTTATAAAGTAGCATGTGCACAGGACTGCTGTATGAACCTTCTGTACGGTTTCATACGGCAGTCCTTTTTGGTACAATGTAAAAAAGTGTGATAAAGGAGGATTCCTATGCCGCAAAAATATAAACTTACTTTTCGGCCTGAAAGTACTTCCATAGAAGTTCTGGAAAACACTACACTTATGGAAGCTCTGAAAGAGGCCGGGATCTTTCTGGACGCCCCCTGCGGAGGCCGGGGTACCTGTGGAAAATGTCTGGTAAAAATATCAGAAAATGGTTCAGACTGGACAGAAGTACGGGCCTGCCAGACAAAAGTGAAAGGAGCTCTCCTGGTGGATACCGAGAACAGTCCGAAAAATCACCGGATCCTCACTTCCTCCAGTATCCGGCAGGTACCCTTTCACCCTTCTTTTTCCAGGGTTCCGGACAAAGAGCCTTATTATATGGCCGCCTTTGATATCGGCACCACCACCATCGCCGCCTATCTTCTGGACGGCCGGACAGGAAAGGAGCTCTGTACCGCCAGCAGTCTTAACCCCCAAGCCGCCTATGGGGCTGATGTGATTTCCCGGGCCAACTATGTGCTGGAGCACGGGCACAAAGAGCTGTCAGACTGTGTCCACAGCGCTGCCGATAAACTTATCGGCCAGCTTGCTCAGTCTGCCGGAATCCAAAGAGAAGACATTTATCTCCTCTGTTTTGTAGGAAATACCTGTATGCACCATATTTTCTTCCAGTATCCTATGGAATCTCTGGTAAGAGCGCCTTACGTACCCTCCCAAAAAGGACTGATCCGCAAAAAAGCCGCTGAATTTGACATTCATATCCACCCGGAGGGAGAGCTGATATTCCTCCCGGTTATCGCCGGTTTTGTAGGGGCCGATACCATGGGCTGTATCCTTTCTCTCAGGCCGGATCTTCAGGAAGAAATTTCTCTTATGCTGGATATTGGAACTAACGGGGAACTGGTTCTGGGAAACAAAAACCAACTGGTGTGCTGTTCCACTGCCGCCGGACCTGCTTTCGAAGGGGCGAAGATCCACTGCGGAATGAGAGGAGCACAGGGAGCCATAGATCATATGTCTTATGATTCTTCTGGTTTCCACTTTTCTGTGATCGGCCAGAAAGCTCCTAAGGGAATCTGTGGTTCCGGTCTTATTGACACCATTGCCTGTCTGCGCCGCACAGGACTCATTGATGAATCCGGACGGCTTCTGAACAGAGATGAAGCTGCTGCACTGGATCTGGCTTTTGCTCCCCATATGACCCAGCGGGATCATATGCCTGCTTTCCTCTATGATCCGGCTTACCCGGAGGTATTCCTGACTCAGAAAGACGTCCGGGAAGTACAGCTTGCAAAGGCCGCTATCGCTGCAGGTATCCTCCTCCTTGAGAAACATCTGGGCATTGCCCATGAAAATATCCGGAAAGTATATATTGCCGGAGCCTTTGGGAATTATATGGATCCGAAAAGTGCCTGTGATATCGGCCTTCTTCCCTATTCCCTCAGAGAACGGGTAGTGCCTGTGGGAAATGCCGCAGGGGAAGGGGCGAAAATTGCCCTACTCAATACAGAAGAGCTGGACAAAACTGTTCAGCTTATGGATCAGGTAGATTTTCTGGAGCTGGCGGCTCTGCCGGAGTTTCAGGACTGTTTTATAGATGAGTTGGAATTTCCTGAGATACAGTGCGAAAATTAAGGGAAGGGATGTGCTTTATTATGTTAGATATAGAAGAACTGAAAAAACTGGGAGAAGAATCCGGCTTTACCCATGTAACCTCACTTGACTGCTCCACCATCAAACTGCTGCCGGATGTACGGCAGATGTGTGCCTCAAATACCTGTCATATGTATGGGAAAAACTGGCACTGCCCTCCCGGCTGCGGTAGCCTGGAAGAATGTGAGGCCCGTGTCCGCGGATATCGTCAGGGGATCCTGGTACAGACAGTGGGGGAACTGGAAGATTCTATGGATGGAGAAGGCATGATCGAAACGGAAAAGGCCCACAAGGAACACTTTTTTGAACTGGAAGAAAGGCTCCGCAGCAAATATCCCAGGATGCTTCCCATCGGATCCGGAGCCTGCACCCGCTGTGCTTCCTGTACTTATCCTGACGCACCCTGCCGCTTTCCGGATAAGACCTTTGCTTCCATGGA
>DWYL01000074.1 GCA_019118685.1 Candidatus Blautia merdipullorum | reverse complement strand
ACTATGCTCAGGCATATAGACATCCGGGAACACACAGAGATGTTTGACGCAGGGATCGCTGCTTACCTGCTGAATCCCCTGAAATCTCAGTATACTTATGATGATATTGCCAAGGAATACCTGGGAGAGATTCTTCCTGCAAAAGAAGACCTGATCGGGAAATTTACCTATCAAAAAGCCGCAAAGGATGAAGCTTTTGAGCAGGAAGTAGCAAAAAGTATCTGCTATATGGCTTATGTGGCTTTAAAGTCCAGGACTTCTCTTTTGGAAGCTCTGGAGAATACGGGAATGAAAAAACTGTTTACAGATATTGAAATGCCTCTTCTTTTTACACTGTCTGATATGGAAAAAGAGGGTATCGGGGTCAATGCGGAGGAGCTGAAGGAATATGGAGAAAAGCTTCAGGTTCGTATCCAGGAACTGGAAAAGAAAATCTGGGAAGAAGCAGGGGAGGAGTTTAATATCAATTCCCCCAAACAGCTGGGAGCCATCCTTTTTGAAAAAATGAAGCTGCCGGGAGGAAAGAAAACAAAAACCGGATATTCCACAGCAGCAGATGTACTGGATAAGCTGGCTCCGGATCATCAGATCGTGGCAGATATCCTGGAATACCGGCAGCTGGCAAAACTGAAATCTACTTATGCAGATGGGCTGGCTAATTATATTGATGAGAATGGAAGGATCCATTCTACTTTTAACCAGACTATCACTGCAACAGGAAGGATCAGCAGTACAGAGCCGAATCTTCAGAATATTCCCATACGGACGGAACTGGGAAGGCTTCTGAGGAAAGTCTTTATCCCAAAAGAGGGATATGTATTCCTGGACGCAGACTATTCCCAGATCGAGCTTCGGGTGCTTGCTCATATGTCGGGGGATGAGAAGCTGATTCAGGCCTATCGGGAAGCTCAGGATATCCATAAGATCACCGCCTCACAGGTTTTCCATGTACCTTTTGACGAGGTGACGCCTCTTCAGAGGAGAAATGCAAAGGCGGTAAATTTCGGGATCGTTTATGGAATCAGTTCCTTTGGATTGAGCCAGGATTTGAGTATTACCAGAAAAGAAGCAGCTCAATATATTGAAAACTATTTTGAAACATATCCGAAAATCAAAGGATTTCTGGACGGTTTGGTAAAGCAGGCAAAAGAACAGGGATATGTATCTACTATGTTTGGAAGAAGGCGTCCTGTGCCGGAATTAAAATCCAGCAATTTTATGCAGCGTTCTTTCGGGGAGCGGGTAGCCATGAATTCTCCTATTCAGGGAACGGCTGCAGATATTATAAAAATCGCTATGAACCGGGTGAGCAAAAGGCTGAAGGAGGAAAATCTTAAGTCTAAACTGATCCTTCAGGTCCATGACGAACTGCTTATTGAAACTGCTAAAGAAGAAGAATCCAGGGTGGCCGCTATCCTGGAAGAAGAAATGAAAGGAGCGGTAGATTTGTCCGTGGCTTTGGAAGTAGACATGCATACTGGTGAAAACTGGTATGAAGCTAAGTAGGGACGGATATGAAGGAGGGAAAGGTATGAGAGTAATCGGTGTAACAGGAGGCGTAGGATCTGGGAAAAGCGCAGTTTTGAACTATATTGAATCCCATTTTGACGCCAGGATCGTAAAAGCAGACGAGGTAGGACATATGCTTATGATGCCCTGGGGAAAATGCTATGAGCCGGTGATCCGGCTTTTCGGAGACTGGATCGTAAATGAAGATGGTTCTTTGGATAGAGGATCTATTGCGCAGATCGTATTTAAAGACCGGGAAATGCTGAAAAAGCTTAACGCTATCATACATCCGGAGGTAAAAAAATATATTTTAAAAGAAATCGAAAGATCCAAAAAAGAAGAGACAGAATTTTTCTTTATTGAGGCCGCGCTTCTTTTAGAAGAAAAATATGATGAAATCTGTGATGAGATATGGTATATTTATTGCGAAAAAGAAGTCAGGATGGAGCGGCTCCGCCGTGACCGGGGATATTCGGACAAAAGAATCCGCCAGGTGATGGAGAATCAGCTTCCGGATGAGGAGTATGAGGCTCATTGTGACTTCCAATTATATAACGATGAAGATGTGGCCCATACCTATCTTCAGATCGAGCGAAGGATGAGAACATATTATGAATCTGTGTAGTATAGCCAGTGGAAGCAGCGGCAACTGTATTTACGTAGGAAGCGATCACACCAGCCTGCTGGTAGATGTTGGGATCAGCAAGAAGCGCATCGAGGAAGGACTGCGCAGCATTGACCGGAGCTGCCAGGAGTGCGACGGGATTTTGATCACCCATGAACACTCCGATCATATCAAAGGGCTGGGAGTGATCTCCAGAAAACATGAAATACCGGTATACTGTACAAAAGGGACCATGGAGGCGATCCAGAAAATGAACAGCCTGGGAAAGCTGCCTCCTGATCTTTTTCACGTCATTGAGGCGGACCGCCCTTTTGAGATCGGAGACCTTCAGGTAAATCCTTTTTCCATCTCCCATGATGCGGCGGAGCCGGTGGGATACCGGATCAACCAGGGGAAAAAATCTGTGGGAATTGCCACAGACCTGGGATATTACGACGAGTACATAGTCCAGAATCTTTCCGGCCTGGATGTGCTTCTTTTAGAGGCAAATCATGACGTGAACATGCTTCAGGTGGGAAGATATCCTTATTATCTGAAGCAAAGGATCCTGGGGAACAAAGGACATTTGTCAAATGAAACAGCGGGAAGACTGCTCTGCAGGCTTCTCCATGACCGCCTTCAGGCGGTTTTTCTAGGGCATTTAAGCCAGGAAAACAATTACGAGGCACTGGCCTATGAGACCGTGTGCTCAGAGGTGACTATGGGAGAAAATCCCTGGACTTCCTCTGATTTTAAGATTACCGTGGCCCACAGGGACAGGATTTCGGACCTGGTCACCATTTAGAAAAGGAGCAGAATCATGAAAAAGACAATTATTACTGTAGTGGGAAAAGATACTGTAGGCATTATCGCAAAGGTATGTACTTATCTGGCAGAAAACAAGGTGAATATCTTGGATATTTCCCAGACCATTGTAGATGGATATTTCAATATGATGATGATCACAGATACCAGCCTGTCTCCGAAAAAGCTGGACACACTTTCCGGGGAACTGGAAGAAGTGGGAAAAGAAATCGGCGTGGCGGTTCATGTGCAGCATGAAGATATCTTTACCAAGATGCACCGTATCTGAGACAGCAGGGAGAAAGGATAGGTAAGACAGCTTATGATAAATATGTACGAGGTCAATGAGACCAATAAAATGATCGAACAGGAAAATCTGGATGTGCGTACCATAACTTTGGGGATCAGTCTTCTGGACTGTATTGATTCTGATCTGCAGCAGGTAAACCGGAAGGTGTATGAGAAGATCACTACTCTTGCGGGACATCTGGTGGAGACAGGAGATGAGATTTCCAGAGAATTTGGAGTTCCGGTAGTAAATAAGAGGATCTCCGTTACCCCCATTGCTTTGATCGGAGGTGCGGCCTGTAAGTCTTCCGATGATTTCGTGACCCTGGCCCAGACTCTGGACAAGGCGGCGAAAGAAGTAGGAGTAAACTTTATCGGCGGTTACAGCGCCACTGTGGCAAAGGGAATGACCAAGGCGGATGAACTCCTGATCCGTTCTATCCCTGAGGCCTTGGCCTGCACAGAACGGGTGTGCAGCTCTGTAAATCTGGGTTCCACAAAAACTGGTATTAATATGGATGCGGTGCGACTGATGGGAGAAATTGTCCTGGAAACCGCCAAAGCTACCGCTGACCAGGATTCTCTGGGCTGTGCCAAGCTGGTGGTATTCTGTAACGCTCCCGATGACAATCCTTTTATGGCAGGAGCTTTCCACGGCGTCACAGAAGCAGATGCGGTTATTAACGTAGGCGTTTCCGGTCCGGGAGTTGTAAAGACCGCTCTGGAAAGAGTCCGGGGAAAAGATTTTGAGGTGCTGTGCGAGACTATTAAGAAAACCGCTTTTAAAGTAACCAGAGTGGGACAGCTGGTGGCCCAGGAAGCATCCAAACGTCTGGGAATCCCCTTCGGTATCGTGGATCTGTCTCTGGCTCCTACACCGGCTATCGGCGATAGCGTGGCAGATATCCTCCATGAGATCGGAGTGGAATACGCAGGAGCGCCGGGAACTACAGCGGCTCTGGCCCTCCTTAACGACCAGGTAAAGAAAGGCGGCGTTATGGCTTCTTCTTATGTGGGAGGATTAAGCGGAGCCTTTATTCCTGTCAGCGAAGACCAGGGTATGATCGATGCTGTCCGGGCCAACGCCCTGACTATAGAAAAACTGGAGGCTATGACCTGTGTCTGCTCCGTAGGACTGGATATGATTGCCATTCCGGGAGACACTAAGGCAACTACTATCGCAGGAATTATTGCAGACGAATGTGCCATCGGCATGGTAAACCAGAAGACTACAGCCGTCCGTCTGATCCCGGTGATCGGAAAAGGAGTGGGAGAAACCGTTGAATTCGGCGGTCTGTTAGGCTATGCGCCGATCATGCCGGTAAATCCCTATTCCTGCGATAACTTCGTAAACCGTGGTGGAAGGATCCCGGCGCCGATCCACAGTTTTAAGAACTAAAGCGGATAGCACTGGAACCGGAAAAGGAGAACTTTCATATGATACATGGACTGGCGGCGGCAATAGCTGTACTCCTCCGTTTTGCCTTTCTCTTTGGAATCTACTATCTGATAAAAGGCGTGCTTCTGCTGTCGGGAAGGAGACTTCCTCTCAGAGGACGGGAAGGCATGAGCAAAGAAGACTGGGAGAAATGGGCTGCAGGAGAGGGGAGAGTATGCCTCTACTGGGCGGTGATCCTGCTCCTTGCTTCTGTAAGTATTTATCTTTTGAAGACTATAGCTTATATCCTGGTAGTGCTATTTTGTGTACTGCTGATAATAGGATATGTGAAGAGAATAAAAAATAATATAAAGTATAGAAAGTGAAAAAGAAGGAACGATCAGCGAATGAGGATTTTTCCTTCTGATGAATAAAGAGACTACTCTGTAAAATCCAGGCTGATATAAAGCTGTGGGATTTTATGGAAGGGTCTCTTTTTTCATAGCATGGAAAAGAGAAAAAACTGCTATGAAAGATTTTGCTGAGGGAGAGATAGCCCGTCCGCCAGGCGACTACGGCCTGGGCTTTCCAGAGTAATCCCTGGGAGAACACTGATAAAATTCTCTGAAAGCTTTGTAAAAATTGCTGCTATTGCTGTAACCGAGCATAGCGGCGATTTCCTCCACAGAAAGATTGGTCCCTTTCAGCAGGAATACGGCACGCTCCATCCGCTGTTCCAGAAGAATCTCGGAAAAGGATTTTCCGATTTCCCGGTGCAGCAGAGTGGAAATGTAGTTTGGATATATCTTTTAAGGTCACAACGTCAGAGTGCTCTCCCATATAACGGACAATCTTATCTGACAGCCGTTCATCTTTCGGAACAGGGATCGACCGTTTGTACTGTCTTGCTACCATCATCTCCAGAAGGGTGCGAATACAGCTGGAGTCATCAAAGCGAAGGTGAATGAATTTGTTCCCCCAGTTTGTCGATCGCTGTACCTAAAGCGGAATTGTTCATTACATACCCTCCTCGTTCAGCGTCCATCCAAAGTCATTGTGGTAGATCATCTGTCTCGTCATGCCGCCGTCAATGCAGATATTCTCTCCCGTGATAAAACCGGCCTTATCGGAGCAGAGATACAGCACCATGTTGGCGATGTCCAGAGGATTTCCTACCCGGCCGGCAGGATGCTGTGCGGCATCCGCGCCTGTATACTCCGTGTAAGCGGTATCGATCCAGCCGGGGGAAATAGAATTAACACGGACTTTGCCTCCAAGACTGACGGCCAGGGCATGGGTAAGAGCCGAAATGCCGCCTTTAGCAGCAGTATAGCTTTCCGTCTGCGGCTGGCTCATACGATCACGGGAGGAAGAAATATTCACAATAGCCCCACCAGGAGAAAAATATGGCAGAAAAAGTTTTGTAAGGTAGAAGGGCGCTGTCACGCCTACCCGCAAGGCGTAGTTAAATTCCTCATAGGAACACTCTGAAATTCCCTTCATTAACGGCAAGGCGTTGTTAATCAGATAATCCACCCTGCCATACTCCGCAATTACCTTCTCCACAAAGCGGATAAGGGTTTCTTCCTCCGCCAAATCGCCGACAAAATAGCTGTTGGGCCGCTTGTCGATGATGCAGACGGATGCACCGTTTTTCAAAAATTCCTCGGCAATACACTTTCCAATGCCCTGTGCGCCGCCTGTAATGACTGCTACTTTATCCTGAAACAGTTGAATTCAGAATAAACGGGAGGATTATGATGTCATCAAAAATTCAAAACAGCAGGAATGCTGTTTTTTGCCGAAAACTTTTTTCACTTGTACTGCCGATTGCTTTTCAGCAGTTTATGTTGGCGGCAGTCAGTGTATCCGATGCTTTGATGTTGATGCTAGATATGAGGACGGGCTTGCCAGGAATCAGGACAAACTGGTTTATGATGTTCTGCCAGCAGATCAAAGGAAAAAATCTATACCTATTTATCAGAGCTACTGCCTCAAACTGATGAAAAGGGGCTTTATTGGATCTTAGGGTGAATCATTCTACTGATTTATCTGCTGCCTGCCTTGCTGCCCTGGGGTGTTCTGGCTGTTGTACTGGCAGAACCTGTTTCCGATATACTGGCTACATTGGCGAATGCCCTGTATTTTCACCGGTTTTTGAATAAAAGGATACCAAAATTAAATTTAAAAACAGATGGGAGGAAATGAATATATGACAGAACTTGAAAAACTGGATGCCGGTCTGGAATATGACTTCTGGGATGAAGGTGTGAATTCCAGAAAGCTGCACGCAATCAAAGGTTGTGCGAAGTTGAATAGGATTCCGGTAACGGAAGATACAGCCCGTGAAGCCGCAGTGCGTCAACTGTTTGGCTCTGTCTGGAGCAATTTCACTGTCCTTCCGGCGTTTAATTGTGATAATAGAAAAATATTCATGTGGGAGAAAATTTTCTTGCCAATTATAATGTGACGATCCTAGACATTGCCCGGGTAACCATCGGCGACTATGTGATGATTGGTCCCAACACACTGATTACCACCGTAAACCCCCCCTGTCTCCCCGAAAAAGGCGGGGGCATATCGGGCAGGCAAAACCTGTTACCATTTCCTATCATGGCTCGCCGGAGCTGCTGGAGCAGGTACTGGATAAACATCTGGAGGTGGAGGCTATGCTGAAGGAGGTTCGACCGAACGCATCGGCGGCTTCCTGGGCGCTGCGTTTTGTCGGTTCCCTGGACGGCGTTATGACCATATTAAGCGGGATATCTGCTCAGGAGCAGATGGAAGATAACCTGAATACATTCCGAAATTTTGAGCCGCTGACAGAACAGGAAAAGCAGGTGATTCAGGACGTTGTGCAGAAAATGCAGGATATGCCTATGATCCAGTGTACGTCCTGCCTCTACTGCTGTGATGGCTGTCCCATGTCGATTTGCATCCCCGACATTTTCCGGGCATTGAATACCGCAAGGCTGTATAAAAAAGATAACCGCCCGAAAATGTTCTATAATAACCTGATTGGGACAGGCTCTATGCGCTCGAATAGCTTTCTGCTGTCGGGCGCTTTTTATATTTTTCTGTAAATGTGATTAAAAAATCTTGATATATATTGAAAATCTATATATAGATACCCAATATAAGGAGGGATACATATGGCTGCAAATAAGGCCTGGATATCCGGCAGTGCTAAAATGCTGCTGAAGCTTCTGTCGGAAAAAGACATGTATGGTTATGAGACGCTCACCACTCTGCGGAAGTGTTCCCAGAATGTGTTTGAACTGAAGGCGGGGACTCTTTATCCTTTGCTCCACGCCATGGAGGAAGAGGAGTGGGAGGAATATTCCACAGCCGTAACAGCCGTACTGAAATGGGAGGGCTAGGATATGGGAGATCCGGTTCAGACAGGAATCCCCCTGGACGGGATCCACCGGCCCAGGATATCCTGGAAACTGGTGAGCCTTATTGGAGTGATCAGCCTGCTGAGTATTCTTATCCAGACAGTTATAGTGATCAGCCAGGATCCTGCCGGAGGCCTGTCTGGCGGATTGAACCTAAATATTACGGCCGGGGATATAAAGAAATTGTTAAGTTTTTTTTGTAAGTATGATCCTACTGTCCATGGCAGTCTTTCAGGGATGGTTTCAGGTGAAAAAGGGAAGGACATTGACTGTTGCATGGGGTGTGGTGATCCTTTTGCCGGCTTTGTATCTTATATGGGGAGTTGCTTTTCATGGGTTTGCAGAGTATCAGCTCGCCCGTTTGAATTCCTATTTAAGTGGGAAATTTAATGCCGACAGGGATCAATATTCTGGTAAATCTGGGCCTCTTCCCTGCGGTGAATACGTTTCTGCCGTTTTTGTCCAAGGGAAATTCTTATTTGCTGGTATCCTATGTCCTGCTGGGACTGATCTTAAGCGTTAATCGGTATAAAGATATCCTTTCCGAGAAGGTCTGCCGGAAGGTAAGACCGGCGGTAAAATAAGAAAATTAAAGGATCACAGGAGACCTTTGCAGATCACTGACAAAAGGCTTCTGTGATTTTTCTGCTTTTACGGACTCATATAAATCTGCGCAGAACAGATCTTTTTCAAAGGCCAGCCACTGGTTTTCTGAAATTAGCTTCCGGTAATCAGCGGCTTTGGTGATCACCGGGATCCTGCTATTGTCCTGAAGTCTGCGCAGAAGTGGAGAGCTTTCTTTTCGGAAGCCCAGAAGCCGTACATAACCGATAGTTTCCGCCAAGTCCTCCTGAGTGATGGAAAGAAGGATATGGAGAAGAGCCCTGCTGATCCGGGTATAGGTCATTTCTCTGGTTTTTAAAAGAGAAGCAAACTGGGAGAAAGAAACAAAACTATTCTGCTCCCGGCGGATCCTTCTGGCCAGGTCAAGAGATACATCGGCAAAATGAGCCAGTTCTTCCGGGCTGCGCAGAAGAAGCTGGTATTTCAGAAGGAGAGAAAAATCCTCTTCTGTCACGGGACACTGAGAAGATAATAATTCTTCTGTAAAGGCTGCCGCAGAATCCGGCTGAGCATGGGACAAAAGCAGGGATAAGGTTGCTTTTGTCCCTTTTGTGTCAAGAAGGGCCCGGCGCAGAGCGGTAGCGCTGGGCATGGAACAGGAGCTCTCTTTTTCATGATAGCCGGCTCCTTTTCTTTCTATAGTCACTGGAGCAATCTGGCTGTTCAGCCGGGAGAGAGCCTTGCAGTATTCAATCCCCAGGAGATTGTTGGGGCTGTCCAGCAGACTGAGCATTTCCGGGATACTGATCTGGCTGCGGCTGCTTTCTGAAAAATGATTTTCCAGATAGACAGCTAAAGCTTTCTTTCTTGCTGCAGGGAAAGACAACCCTTCTTTTAAAAATTTTTTCAGGGATTTTTGAAATTCCTCCGGCTCCCGGGCCAGGACCTGGGCTATCTCCTGAAGGCTGTCGATGTCTCCGGATTCGCTGCCAAAGCAAAGATGATCCACACAGCCCAGAGCGTCCAGGATTTCTGCAGCCCCTTTGGCAAAATATTCAGCACTTCCGCAGGCCCAATAAGAGGGCAGTTCCAGCACTGCGTCTGCGCCTCCCAGGAGGGCCATACGGGTTCGGGCGTATTTGTCAAAAATGGCAGGAGCGCCTCTCTGGACAAAATCCCCGCTCATGATCACAAGGACATATTGGTTTTTGGTCAGTTCCTTGGCCTTTTCTATTTGATAACTATGGCCTTTGTGAAAAGGATTATATTCTGCAATAATTCCTGTAATGCCTCCCATAAGAAACTTCCTTCCTTAACATTTTCATAGAACTTAGTCTGGCGTTGCGATATCATCCAGTATACAGGAACTGGCGGGAATTTGGCAACGGGTTGTTTGGAAAAGAATACAATTTTCCCGGGAAAATCCCTGACACGCTCTTGTGTGGCCTTTTAAAACGTTGTATAATATCACTAAATGTGGGGTCTTTTAAAAGAGCTGTTCCACGAAACCTATGTCAGGAATAAAATGTATAAATATTCCCGGTACAGGTAAACTGGGCAGTTCCTTTGGAAAGTCCCACCTGAGATTATCTAATGATAGCGGAGGAAGAAAAAATGAACGTATTAGTAGTAAACTGCGGAAGTTCATCACTGAAATTCCAGTTGATCAATTCTGAGACAGAAGCTGTAGCAGCAAAGGGGCTGTGCGAGCGTATCGGACTTGACGGAAGACTGGTATACCAGCCTACAGGCGGAGAAAAAGAAGTTACAGAGGCAGCTATGCCTACTCACACAGAGGCTATCAAACTGGTCCTGGATGCTCTGGTAAATCCTAAGACTGGTGTGTTAAAGAGCCTGGACGAGGTAGAGGCTATCGGCCACCGTGTACTCCACGGAGGAGCCAAGATCTCCGATTCCTGCATCATCAACGACGAAGTAATTTCTGTTATTGAAGAGTGCTGTGACCTGGGACCTCTTCACAATCCTGCAAACCTTATGGGTATCCGTGCATGTATGGAACTGATGCCAGGAAAGCCAAACGTAGCCGTATTTGATACAGCTTTCCATCAGACTATGCCTGAGAAAGCATATATGTATGCGATCCCATATAAATATTATGACAAATATAAAATCCGTAAATATGGTTTCCACGGAACTTCTCACAGATTTGTTTCCAAAGAGACCATTAAATTCCTGGGCTTAGATCCGAACAACTCCAAGGTGATCGTCGCTCACTTAGGAAATGGGTCCTCTATCAGCGCAGTGGTAAACGGCAAATGTGTGGATACCTCCATGGGTCTTACACCTCTGGAAGGTCTGGTAATGGGAACACGTTCCGGAGACCTGGATCCTGCTGTTCTGGAGTACATCTGCAACAAAGAAAACATCAGCGTATCTGAGATGGTAAGGATCCTGAATAAAGAGTCCGGTCTGCTGGGACTTTCTCAGGGACTGTCCAGTGACTTCCGTGACCTGAGCGAAGCTATGGAAAACGGAAATCCGGATGCAAAACGTGCGATTGACTGCCTGTGCTACAGGATCATTAAATATATCGGTTCTTATGTAGCAGCCATGAACGGCGTTGATGCTATTGCATTTACCGGCGGTATCGGCGAGAATGCAGCTCTTGTACGTAAGACAGTTGTAGACAACCTGTCTTATCTGGGAATCACTCTGGATGAGGAAGCAAACAAAGCAAGAGGAGAGGACAAAGTGATCTCCACTCCTGACTCCAAAGTAACCGTTGCTGTCATCCCGACCAATGAAGAACTGGCTATCTGCCAGGAGACAGCAGCACTGGTAAAAAATCAGAAATAATGGTTGACAAACCTGGGATACCTATGTATAATTGACAAGGTGTGATTAGGAGACTATTATGCTAATTGATTTATCAGAAATTTTATCCTTGGAAGGAAAGACACAGGTTGTGGAAGCACCTGTTTCCATGGATTCCTTTCAAAGCAGACTGGGAACATTTCCGGTGGCTGAGAAAGAGCCTTTAACTGTGACCATTACCAATACAGGAAAGAAGGTTCTTAAGATAGAAGCCAAGGGTCATATGACCATAAAGATTCCCTGCGACAAGTGCCTGAAGGAGGTTCCTACAGAATTTGCCATCGACATGGAGCAGGAAATAGATATGAAGGCTTCTGGGGAAGACAGGATAAAAGACTTAGATGAAATTAATTATGTCACAGGTTGCAGCCTGGACGTAGAGCAGTTAGTGCATAATGAGATTTTAATCCATTGGCCTTTAAGGGTTCTATGTAGAGAGGACTGCCGTGGCCTTTGCCCGGTATGCGGCAAAGATCTGAATGAAGGTTCTTGTAACTGTGATCAGTCAAACCCTGATCCACGAATGGCGGCAATCCGTGATATATTTAGCAAATTTAAGGAGGTGTAACCTATGTCCATCTGTCCAAAGAATAAATCTTCCAAAGCAAGAAGAGATAAAAGAAGAGCAAACTGGAAAATGAGCGCTCCCAATTTGGTAAAATGCAGCAAGTGCGGCGCATTAATGATGCCACACAGAGTTTGCCGTGCATGCGGAAGCTACAACAAGAGAGAGATTATCAAAATGGAAGAAGCATAAGATATGCAGCTTGCAGGTCCTGAGACTTATGTCTCAGGACCTTATTTATTCCTGCCAGTATCGAGCCAGGCGAACCTGGATGATCGTGTTTTGGCTTATGAAAAGAAATAATTATTTAATAAAGTTGTAATATTTTTCGGGAAAACCTTGCAGAAGATAGAGAAATAAGGTAAGATATTGATATCCAATGGTTTTTTGAAACTTGCGGCAGCGAGGCTGTCAAGGGAGTATTGCAATAAGGAGGAATGTTACAATGAAAAATAAATGGATAAAAAAATGTCTGATCTTTTTTGGCTCCGGATGTCTGATGTTTGCTATGGCAGGC
>DWYL01000073.1 GCA_019118685.1 Candidatus Blautia merdipullorum | reverse complement strand
GCCTCATGTCTAAAGTCTCCTTCCATGTATGAATCAAAATAAATTTTTCATGTTGACAGTATAGCATAAATCTTAGTTTTAGAAAATAGTTACAGATTTTTGTATTCAGAGTGCAATTTGCGGCGGCCAGCGGCCACTGATGCGGATCTCAGCGGCCGCTCGGCGGAGCCTAACGGCCACCCTTGTTAGGAGGTTTCGATAGGCTGAATTACCACAATATAATGCTTTGTTGCTCGTTTCATAATAGCATTGGCAGATACTTCGTCGTTCATGATCATCGCCTTCCAGCTGTCAGGCTCACGCTGTGAGCAGACGATGGTACTCCTTGATGTTTCAATTCTCTTCTCCATGATCTCCATCAGTACTTTTACTTCACGCTCGTCCATGATTGTATTCAGCAAAAAATCATCCAGGATCAGAAGATGAAAAGCACATAACCTTTTCATCTCCCTTTGATATTTTGGATAATCAGTCGCTTTAATATCAACGAGACGTTCCAGCAACTCACCGCAGTGACAATAATTAACTCGATATCTTTCGCATGCTGCAGCTCCCAGGCTCTTTGCAAGAAAAGTCTTACCACTATCCGATGGACCAAGGATGCAAACGTTTAGCCCGTCTTCAATGAACTGGAGTGTTGATAATACCTTAGGGGCATCTGTTGGCTCATAATGCCTCTGTGAAGAGTCCCTGCATTTTGAAATATCACAAGGTGTGCCGACCAGATGTGCGTTGCGCAGCCGGTTGTTTAAACGCTTTGTCGTTTTATCTGCGTATTCCGGTTCCAGCAGTACCGATAACATTTCCAGCCGATCCATGGTGAGAAAGTTAGCAGAACGGTAGAGTTCATCCAGTTTTAGAGCCATCAATGGCAATCCAATGGTGTTCATCTGATCTTCCAGATCTATGACGAGTGAATTACCTGTTTTCATCCGGACGCCCTCCCTTCTGTGCCTGCTCTACCAGGGACTTGCTTTTTGCCAGCAGGTGATTGATATCCGATGCGGAAGGGCTCATAACATAGGCACCTTTGTTCTTATCTTCGTTTTTGCGAGAAATATCGGCGCTGTCATTTAATTCTGCAGCAATCGCGGGAATAGAGTTCTTGATAAAAGTATAGGTTACTTTGTTGAGTTCAAGCGCCTGCCTGCAGCATTCTTCAAGAACTTTTTTATTGTATTTCCTGGCAAATCCGAGTATGCCAACACACTGCCTGTATGTCTGTACTTCGTATTTCTTGCTGGAAAGGATGCGCTTTATTACCTCTGCCGTGCTGGAGCCGACCGTCCTTGCTTTCTGTGTAAAGTAAGGACCGTTCCATTCGGCCATTTCCCTGCTGTTTGCTGGCAAATGCTCCGGATTTGTCATCCACTGCCCTTTGTATTTAGCCCTGGGCCATTCACTGAGAAGTTCGCCAGTTAAAGCACAGATTTGGACTGTAGTTGCGGTAGCTTTGACCAATACCCGCTTGTGGACGTACTGTCTGGGGACACTGTAGTATGCATTGTCAAAGCGGACATGGAAATCCCCCGATACCCTGGCTTCCTTCCGCTCCAAGTAATGATAGAACTTCGATGGAAGGGGCAGAAGCTCGTTTTTTTCCTCCTGCCAGCGGTCATAGCGGCTGTAATCCCGGTTTTTAAGGTTCTGCTCATTCAATTCATCCAGTTTCTGCCACAAGTCGTTGTTGAACTGTTCCAGGCTGAAATACTGCCGTTCCTCCAAGTCATGGAAGATTCCTTTTTCAAGGATACCAACGGAGTTTTCTACGGAGCTTTTGAATTTCGGTTTCCGGATTTTGGCAGGGAGAATTACAGTGCCATTGTGTTCCGCCCATTCTGCGTAATCTTTATTGAGTTCCGGCTCAATCCAATCTTTATTGGCTGTTACAGCCTGTTTGCAGTTATCGCATACTACAATAGCCGGAACACCGCCGAAATAACGAAGCGCATGATTATTTACTTCAATCCACTGCGGTTCTTTTGTAGACAGCATCCCCTCTGCGTATATGTACTGAGAATAGGGAAGAACTGCTACAAAAACAACGATGGAACTGATCTCGCCAGTCAGGCGATTGACCAGTGAAAATGTCTGTCCTGCAAAATCAACCTCCATCTTCTCTCCAATCACGGCATTGAAATGCAGGGTCTCATAGTTCTCTTCACGCCAGGACATGTATCGATCACAGAACTGCCGATATGAATAAAACCTCTTCTCTTCTTCAACGCAACGGTTTTTGTACCGTCCCCACAGGAAGACCAGAGTCATGTTCTTTCGGCTGGCCATCTGCTTTTCAACCTCTGGGAAATCAGGGAGTTCATACCGCAGATCCCTCCCTTCTTTCCCGTCTGGCGTTTTGCCATAGACCAGTTCTGCAATGCCGTAGTTGGTGATTCCAGACGGCAGAGGGTATGACAGCGATTCACACCGTTCAAATGCTTTCAGGAAATCATTGACTCCTGATTTGCTCGCACCAATAACTTCGGCAATCTTTCTGCCGGACATGTGCAGAGCGTAGTGCTTGATAATGATGTCTTTATAATCGAGCATACATTACCTCCTCATAATGATGTATTTACCGTTCTCACGGTATGACTTCATTATGAGGCATAGAAGAATTTTAAATCAAAGAAAAAGGTGGCCGCTCAGCTCCGCATCGCGGCCGTTTTGCTCCGCAACACTGGCCGTCGCAGGGCACCATTTGCAAATAGTACCATTTCAGTACCGCAACCATAAAGAAAGAGCCGATTTTCCTTGTATATTCAAGGTTTCTCGGCTCTTTTACATTTATTCAAACTCGGTTCTTTTCTCAAAAACTTAAACAAATTTGT
>DWYL01000072.1 GCA_019118685.1 Candidatus Blautia merdipullorum | reverse complement strand
ATTACGGATATGTATCTGCTGATGATCCTGCTGGCGGCTCTCCATCTGCGGCTGCCGGAACCTGTGCTGAAGCTGGCTTCTGTTATGGGAAATGCCAACGCTTTTCTGGCTATGCTCAGTATCGGTATCCTCTTTGAGCTGAATCTGGATAAGAAAAATCTCTGGGATATGGTGAAGTTTTTCGCTCTGAGGTATGTAACTATAGTGATCATTATGATTGCTGTTATTCTTTTTATCCCCTTTTCGCCGGATATACGTCAGGCCATCTGCGTGCTGCTGATGGCGCCCGTAGCCAGTATTGCGCCGCTCCTCACCCAAAACGCAGGGGGAGACGGAGCAAAAGCGGCTCAGGTCAATTCTGTCAGTATTCTTCTGGGGATAGCCGGTATGATGGTAGTTTATGCTTTGGTATAAAAAACGCTTGCCTTAGAGTGCACTCAAAGTGATATAAAAGATACAGAGCTTTTAAAGACAGAATGAAAAGACAGGAAAGGAAGCAGAGATCATGGATAAAAAAGATTTGCAGCAGCTTCTGGAACAGGTCGCTCAGGGAAGCGTTAAGCCGGAAGAGGCCCTGTTACAGATAAAAATAGAACCTTATAAAGATTTAGGCTTTGCCAAAGTGGATACTCACAGGGGCATCCGTCAGGGAATGACGGAAGTGATCTATGGAGCCGGAAAAACAAAAGAGCAAATATTAAAGATTGCCCAGACCATGGTGCTGGATCATGAAAAGACGGTTCTGATCACAAGGATGAGCCAGGAAGCGGCAGATTATGTAGGAAAAGAAATGGATCTTCATTATGACAGCCATTCCAGGACCGGACTGATCGGAGAAATGCCAAAGCCGGACGGCGTAGGCAGGATCGTGGTGGCAACAGGGGGGACCAGTGACATTCCTGTGGCAGAGGAAGCCGCTCTTACCGCAGAAATTTATGGCAATGAAGTCCTCCGTCTTTATGATGTGGGAGTTGCGGGGATGCACCGTCTGATGGATCATGTGGAAGATATTATGAGCGCCAGAGTGATCATCGCCATCGCAGGTATGGAAGGTGCTCTTGCCAGCGTCATCGGCGGTATGGCGGACTGCCCGGTGATCGCAGTACCTACCAGCGTAGGATACGGTGCCAACTTCGGAGGACTTTCCGCACTTCTTTCTATGCTGAATTCCTGTGCCAGCGGGATCAGCGTAGTAAACATTGATAATGGCTTCGGTGCCGGATATCTGGCAAGTATGATCAATCACCTGGAGGGAAAGAGAAAAGAATGAAAACAATATATATAGACTGCCAGATGGGGGCAGCTGGAGATATGCTTATGGGCGCCCTTCTGGAACTGGTTCCTGACAGAAAAAAATTTCTTAAAAAACTGAATCAGGCAGGGATCCCGGGAGTCCGCATCGAGGCTCAGAAGTCTGTAAAATGCGGGATCACCGGCACCCATATGGAAGTCCTGATAAATGGGGAAGAAGAGGAAAGCCTGGATCTGTCTAGTGAAGAGGGCAATGCTCACAGCGGACACAGCCACGTACATTTTCACGGCCATGATCATCATGATCACCATACACATCAAGAACACACACATCATCATATGCACCAGAAAGAAGCCATGGATGGAGAGAAGCCTGTCCATGAGCACGTCCACGGACATCACAGCCATTTTTCCATGGAAGATATTACCGGGATCATTGATGGACTTCATGTAGACAATAAGGTAAAAGAAGATGTGAAAAACATTTATCAGATCATTGCCCAGGCAGAGAGCCAGGTTCACGGCCGGCCAGTCTCAGAGGTTCATTTCCATGAAGTGGGGGCCATGGACGCAGTGGCGGATATTACCGGCTGTGCCATGCTCTTTCATGAGCTGGGAGCGGAAAGAATCATTGTATCCCCTGTTACCACCGGTTACGGACAAGTATGGTGCGCTCATGGGATCCTTCCGGTTCCTGCTCCGGCTACGGCCCTGATCCTTCAGGGGATTCCCTGTCAGGCAGGCAGGATCGAAGGGGAGCTCTGCACCCCTACAGGCGGAGCTTTGCTGAAATATTTCGCCACAGAATACGGCCGTATGCCTCAGATGGTTATGGAAAAAATCGGTTACGGCATGGGAAAGAAAGACTTTCAAGCCGCCAACTGTATCCGGGCCATTCTGGGAGAAGCTTAGAGAAAATTGCAAAAAGGAGAAGCCTATGTGCGGACGGTATCACATTGATGAAGAAATGACAGAGGAAATCCGGCGGATGGTAAAGATCCTGGAATCCCGGCTGAATGCCGGTTCCAGGGACATTTATCCCTCTATGGAAGCCCCTGTAATATTGAAAAATGGGGAAGAAGGGCTGAAAGCCGATTCCATGGCATGGGGATTTCCCGGAAGAGACAAAAAACAGCTTCTTATCAATGCCAGGGCAGAGACCGCCCTGGAACGTCCCTCTTTTTCCCAGGCAGTTTCTCACAGAAGATGTGTGATCCCCGCCAGATGGTTTTATGAATGGAACCCGGAAAAAGAAAAGGCGGAATTTTCCAGAACAGACGGCTCTCTTCTGTACATGGCCGGATTTTACGACCTGTTTCAGGATGTTCCGAGATTTATCATTCTCACAACCCAGGCAAACCCTTCTGTCCGGCCGATCCATCATCGTATGCCTCTGATCCTGGAGAAAGAGGAGCTGGAGGAATGGGTATGGGAAGACCGTTCCGTGGAGAAATTCCTGAAAAAAATTCCCGGACTTCTGGAGTGCAGGCAGGAATACCGGCAGGAGAAGCTGCCCTTTCTATAAATTTTATCAAAATGTTTTTCAGATATAAAACTGCAGTATACAGTAAATTCTAAAAGAAATTACTGGGTGCTGCAGTTTTTTGTTGACATCTATATTTTCCTGTATTATACTGTATCACATATACAAGCACAGTATAATACAGAAGGAGAAAATGATTTGGAATTATTCATTAACAACCATGGCAGCAAGCCGATTTATGAGCAGATCTCTGACCAGATAAAAGCTTTGATTATCAGCGGAGAGCTGCAGGCAGGAGAAGCGCTCCCGTCGATCCGATCCATGGCCAGATCTCTGCATATCAGTGTCCTGACAGTACAGAAAGCCTATGACAAACTGCAGGAAGAAGGATTTATTGAGACAACTGCCGGAAAGGGCTGCTTTGTTTCTGCCAGGAACCAGGATTTTTATCTGGAAGAGCAGCAGAAAAAAATTGAAGAACTTTTTGTTCAGGCAATCGATACTGCTCGGGCGAGCGGGATAAAGCTGGATAAGTTGATCGGGCTTTTAACATTGTTATATGAGGAGGAATGAGATGACAGCGGCATTAAAAATTCAGGGATTAACAAAAAAATTTGAAGGATTTGCTTTGGACAAAGTTTCTTTCCGGGTTCCTTCCGGCAGTATCGTGGGCCTGATCGGAGAAAACGGCGCAGGCAAGACCACCACGATAAACGCTGCTCTTGGACTTATAAAAAAAGACAGCGGAGAAATAGAAATCCTGGGGGAAAATGTGGAGCATCTTACCCCTTCCATAAAAGAAGAAATTGGGGCGGTTTTTGACGCCAGCAATTTTTCTGAAGAACTGACCCCGGAAAAATTGGATAAGGTACTGAAAGATATCTACACTTCCTGGGACCAGGATCTTTTTCGCCAACTCCTTGACCGGCTGGAAATCCCTTTTTCCAGGAAGATCAAGACTTTTTCCAAAGGAATGAAAATGAAGCTGTCTCTGGCGGCGGCATTGAGTCATCATCCCAAGCTATTGATCCTGGATGAAGCTACCAGCGGTCTTGATCCGGTTATGAGAGATGACATCTTAGATATGTTTTTAGATTTTGTCCAGGAGGAGGACCATGCAATTTTAGTATCTTCCCATATTACCAGTGATCTGGAGAAGGTTGCCGATTATATCGTCTTTATCCACAAAGGAAAAATTATTTTTTCAAAGCCAAAAGATGAACTTCTGGAGGACTACGGGATCATCAAATGCGGGGATGAGCAGTTTAAAGCCCTTGACAGAGAAGACTGGATCGCCTGCCGAAGACAGGATTACGAATGGCAGGTGCTGACCTCTGACAGAAAAAAAGCCGAGAAAAAATATCCGAAAGCCTTGGTCATGCCGGCTACCATTGACGAAATTATGCTGCTTTATGTAAAAGGAGAACAGGAATGAAAGGACTTATCCGTAATAATTTTTATGCAATGGAAGGGAATATGGGAATTTCTTTTATCGTAGCTGCTTTTCTGGCGATCATGCCTGTGTTTCTTAAAAACAGCAGTTTTATCCCCATCATTCTCGCAATTCAGATTTTCATTTTCGTAGTAAATACCGGCACCTCTCTTCATGCAGATACTACTGCAAAATGGAATAAATATGAGCGGATCCTGCCGGTGAAAAGCAGCGAACCCATACTGGCAAAGTATATTTCTTTTGTCATACTGATCCTGCTGGGAGTGGCTATGAGTCTGTTAACTTTATTTTGTGCAGCAGCTGCCGGAATTATTCTGAATCTGGCTGACCTGGCCGCAGGTTATGGCTATGGACTGACACTTTCCGGCATTTCCATAGGGATCATGTATCCCGTCATGCTGAAGACCGGTACAGACAAAAATGAACTGATCCTGATCTTTTCCGCATTCGGATCTGTGGGGATCCGGCTTGGGACAGCCTTTGTCCTGTCTCCCTGGACAGAAGGAATGAATCTACAGCATCCCCTGGTAAATATTCTATCAGCTTTGGCTGCATTGGTGATTTTTGCAGGTTCTTACTTTGCTTCCCTGGGGATATATCGGCATAAAGAATTCTACTAAAAACTACATAGATTATTACCAGAATAACCCTGTTGAATATACAAACATACGTTCTTATAATAAGCTTAGAAGGAGGTAGAACATATGTTTGATAACAGGGTTATTTTTCATGTAGACGTAAATGTCGCTTATCTCAGCTGGGAGGCAGTTTACAGACTCCGGCACCTAGGCGCAAAAGAAGATCTTCGCAGCCAGGCGGCCGGTGTGGCGGGAGATACTGCTCTCCGCCATGGGATCATTCTGGCAAAGTCCATTCCGGCAAAAAAATACGGGATCCGCACAGGTGAAAGCATTTTAGAAGCCAAAAGAAAATGTCCCTCTCTGATCCTGGTGCCTCCCCATTACCAGCTTTATGAGAAAGCTTCAAAAGCCTTTATGGAAATCCTGAAAGATTTTTCGCCGGCAGTGGAGCAGTACAGTATAGATGAAGCTTTTATGGATATGACCGGAACTCAGGCTTTATGGCACAGTCCCGAAGCTGCGGCAGAGGCTGTCCGAAAAAAAGTTCGGGACGAGTTGGGATTTACGGTAAATATCGGAATCTCCTCTAATAAAGTCCTGGCAAAAATGGCTTCTGACTTTGAAAAACCTGATAGGGTCCATACTTTGTTTCCGGAAGAAATAGAAACTAAGCTCTGGCCTCTGTCTGTGTCGGAACTGTTCTTTGTGGGAAGCAGGACAAAAAGAAAGCTGGATAGTCTGGGGATCTATACCATTGGGGAGCTGGCCCGGACAGATCCTGAAATATTGAAGTCCCACCTAAAAAAGCAGGGCGAAATTCTCTGGGCTTTTGCCAACGGAATCGATACTTCTCCGGTAGAACCAGAACCGGCGGCTAACAAAGGCTATGGAAACAGCCTTACTCTTCCTTTTGATGTGACAGATATTCCTCAGGCCCGACTGGCTCTTCTTGGTCTGTCGGAAACACTGGGAGCCCGTATGCGGAAAGACCAGGTCAGGGCTCAGGTGTTTACTCTGTCTGTGAAAACCTGGGATTTTCACTGTTATTCCCATCAGAAGACATTTTCTGACCCTACGGATCTTACCGAAGAAATCTATAAAAGGGCTGTTCTGCTGTTTGGACAGATATGGAAGGGAGAGCCTATCCGCCATCTGGGGATCCAGGGCAGCGGTCTTACAGGAAAAGATATTCCGATACAGGGAAGCCTTTTTCAGGGAGAAGCTTATGAAAAAAGACGGAGAGCGGAGCTGACCGTAGACCGTATCCGCCAGCGGTATGGGGCGGACGCAGTAAAACGGGCAGTCTTTCTGAATACGCCTGTAGACCATATGTCCGGCGGCATTTCCAGAGAAAAAAGAACCGTTCTGTATAAGCTGGCAGGAGAAAGGAATGAGATATGAATTTTGGAACAGGCGGAAAAGTCTATGAAAAAGATGAGGGAATCCTTCTGGAATCAGAGCTTCTTCCGGCAGCGGTAAAATGCTGGTTCACAGCCCAGGGATGGGGAATGCCTCTGTCTATGAAAATTCAGAATGAAGAAGGGGAGATCCAGACTATAGGCCCCATTTTTACAGATACCTTTCAGAAACTCCGGTATGGAGGTATTCCCCTTTGGAAATACCAGTGCCGGATCTGTCAGAAGGGGATAGAAAAATCCTTTTGTCTGTATTTTTATCCAGAGGAGGGGAAATGGAGAGTGGGGAAATAAAGCTTTTTCAGGATTAACCTATAAAAGTTAAAGTGCAAAAGAAAAATCCGGCTGCATTATCAGAAAATGATTTTTAACCGTTCCGAACAAGCCGATACTTTCTTTTCCACTTGGCCTGTCAAAATATGCGGCTATCGCTGTTGTTCATTCTCGCCTTATAACTGGATTTATGATACAATTCTGTCAGTGAAGTATCTGACAGAGCAGGAAGGAAAGCTGGTTTGTATAGAACAGGAACTGTTCTGAAGACGATGGCTTAAAAAATACAGGAGGCAGAAATCATGAGTGATAAATGGTATAAAAAAAGCAGTGAACTTCTCAGAGAGATAGAGGAAACCTCTCTTCCCAAGGATCTATGCAGTTTGTGGTATATCGGACAGATGGGTATGATCCTGAAATGGAAGGGGATTGTCTTGTGCATAGATCCGGTGCTGGGAGCTATGCCCGGGGAAAATGGAGAGGACCGGAGAAATTATCCTGTTCCTTTTCTGCCGGAGGAGCTTCGGGCAGATTATGTATTCTGCACCCATGATCATGGGGATCATATGCACCAGGAAACCCTGGTAAAACTGGCCAGGAGGAATCCACAGATGAAGATTGTCCTTCCGCTGCCTTTGGTGGAGAAGGCTCTTTCTTTTGGGATTTCTAAAGACCAGCTTTTCGGTCTGTGCCAGGATCAGGAGGTCACTCTGGAAGAGGGAATCCAGGTGAATCCGGCGGCTACTGCTCATGAAGCCTATCAGTTTGACCAGGAGGGCCACAGTCTGACTCTGGGATATGAGATCCGTCTTGGAGACCATCGGTTTTTCCACAGCGGGGATACGATCGTAACCCGGGAGCTGATAGACAAACTTCAGAAATCCCATGGCATAGATGCAGCCATGATCCCCATAAACGGCAGAGATCTGGAAAGAAGTGAACGGGATATTGTGGGAAATATGAACAGCCGGGAAGCCTGCTGGTTTGCCAGCGAGATCGGAGCAGATCTGACCATACCCCTTCACTATGATATGATTGGAGGGAACGAAGAAAATCCACTGGTCTTTGCTGACTATATGGAACGGTATTATCCGGAGAAGAAGTATCACATTTTCCGTTTGGGAGAGCGGTATATTCTGTAACTGCTGACGAAACTAAAAATCAGGGAAGACACAAAAGGTGAAGGATATATAAAATAAAATCAGTTGTTCTTTTATATAAGAACAGATATTTATTCCGAAAATTTTTACTTCGCTTTCAATTCGCACTTTCATTCTGACCTCCAAAACTTGTGTTTCAAAAACAGCAGGCTACCACACACAAGACCGCTTCCTACAAGGAAAAATCCATTTGCAATAACGCTCCCCATATCAACAAACGGCCA
>DWYL01000071.1 GCA_019118685.1 Candidatus Blautia merdipullorum | reverse complement strand
CTCCTTTAGGTGGATTGGTTAATTAGTTTCTAGGCAATTCTATTTTACCATAAACCTTGAGGAGATATTTTATTTTTAACAAGAAAAAATGCCGTGTTTATGCGGCTTTTGGCGTTTCGCAAACGCCTAATAGATAAAATACTGCGGAAAGGAGAGAAGAAGGTGCTGAATAAAGATACAAAGGTGGTAGATGTGATAGAGGATCCGCTTTTTAAAGGATATGGCAGGCTGATCTTTCCTACGGCATTTGGGAGGCCTTCCTCCTCTATGCCTCTTTCTAAGGTGGGATCTATGCTGATCTATCACAATTATGTAAACACAGAGACTACTCTTGATGTGATCGGATATATGATGAAGGAAGTAAAGGCCGGGCGAAAGATATTTTATGATATTTATACAGAGGCGGAGAAAAGGCGGGATCCGGATAAAAGGGACACAGGGCTGTTTTTCTTCCGGGGAAAACCGGGGGCGCCCTTTGGGCTCATAAGCGCCGGGGGAGGATTTTATTATGTAGGATCTATCCATGAAAGCCTGCCTCATGCACTGGAGCTGAGCCGCCGGGGATATAACGGATTTGCCCTGGTCTACAGGACCAGAACGGCAGATACTGCCTGTGAGGACCTGGCCAGAGCCATCCGCTTTATTTTTCAGAATAAAAAGGAACTGGGTGTGAGTACAGAAGGGTATTCCCTCTGGGGAGGCTCTGCGGGAGCCAGAATGGCCGCATGGCAGGGGGCTTACGGTCCGGCAGGCTTTGGCGAAGGGGAACTGCCCCGGGCGGCTGCGGTGATCATGCAGTATACCGGACACAGCCAGTACAGCCGGCTGGATCCCCCTACTTACGCATGTGTGGGAGACCGGGACGGGATTGCAGACTGGAGAGTAATGAAACGTCGTCTGGAATGTCTGGAAGCCCTGGGAACAGATACAGAATTCCATTTGTATCACGGCCTGCGCCACGGCTTTGGTCTGGGTAAAGGGACAAAAGCGGAAGGCTGGATCGACGATGCGGTGAGATTCTGGGAGAGAAACCGAAAAAGAAAGAAGGTACATGAGAAATCATGAAAAAAGAAATATCGGAAAAAGAGCTTTTTGAGACCATGCCGGTTCCGAAAGCGGTAGCCACTCTGGCGATCCCTACGGTGATCAGCCAGGTGGTGACTATGATCTATAATCTGGCGGATACCTTTTTTGTAGGGCAGATCGGCAATCCCTATATGGTAGCGGCTGTGTCTCTGGTATCCCCCTGGTTTAACCTGCTTACGGCTCTGGGAAACCTTTTTGGGCTGGGAGGAGGCAGTCTGATCTCCAGACTGCTGGGAAGAAATGATCACGAAGATATCAAAAATGTATCTGTTTTCAGCATATGGGGAGGAGCTGCAGTTACTTTGCTGTTTTCCCTTCTGACCTTTCTCTTCCGGGAACCCCTCCTGAATTTTCTGGGGACAAGTCCGGATACCTATGGATATGCAGAGAGTTATCTTAACTGGGTAGTGGTGCTGGGCGGTGTGCCTACCATGCTGAGCCTGACTATGGGGCATCTGCTGAGAAGCGAAGGCCACGCCAGGCCAGCCAGTACCGGTATGATGTTCGGCGGTATCCTGAATGTGGTGCTGGATCCGGTGCTGATCTTCGGCTTCCATCTGGATGTGACAGGAGCTGCCATAGCCACGGCCTTTTCCAACCTTGCCTCGGTAGTGTTTTTCGTGATCATGTATATCCGCCTGGGAAATCAGTCGGCGGTTTCTCTTCACCCGAAGAATTTTACATTCCGTTTTGTAAAACAGATTTTTTCCGTAGGGCTGGCCTCCGCTCTGGCCACTGCCCTGGGGAATGCATCAAATATGGTTATTGTAAAGCTGTCTTCTGGATATGGAGATATACCGGTGGCAGCCTACGGGATCGTAAAGAGGATCGATCAGTTCCCTTTGAATGTTTCCATGGGACTGTGCCAGGGATTTATGCCTTTGGTAGGGTATAATTATGCGGCAAAAAATTATAAGCGGATGCGGTCTGTATCCTTCTTCTCCTGGAGAACGGCGCTGATTCTGTCTGCCTGTTTTGTGGCCTGCTTTGCAGTGTTTGCCCCTCAGATCCTTCATCTGTTTATTCCAGAGGCCCAGACCAGCCAGCTGGGAGCAAGGTTTTTGAGGATTGCCTGCCTGGCAGTGCCTCTTACAGCGGTGAATTTTTTGATCAGCTATACCCTTCAGGCTATGGGGAAAGGGCCTCAGTCGGCAATCCTCACCTTCAGCCGTCAGGGGCTTCTGAATATCCCCCTTCTGATCATCATGGACATAACAGTAGGACTTTACGGTATGATCTGGACCCAGCTGGTGGTGGAAGTGATCATGCTGCCGGTGTCCTTTGGCATGTATATGTATACCCTGAGAGGACTTAAGGTAAGAGAACAAGAGACATAAGCCTGTAGGAGAAAATGGGACGGATAGGAGAGGTGAATTGTATTTTGAAAGGAAAAACCGCAGCATTTTTTATAGCAGGGCTGCTGCTTTTGCTGAGCGGATGCCAGACTTCAGAAAATGTGAACAGGGAACAGGATGCTTCAGAGGAAAACAATCAACAGGAGGATGCTTCAGCGGGGCAGTCAGAAGATACTGACGCCGGGGAAGATACCAGTCAGGAAGACTCGGGAGGAGATTATGTGACAGAGGGAACAGAAGAATACCGGGGATTTACCCTGGACAATGTGCTTCACTCCCAGACAGAAGGAGACATCCATTATAATCTCTATATACCGGACAGCTATGACGGAGAGGAGCCTTGCGCCATATTTTTTACCCTGCCCGGATACGAGGGGCTGTATTTTCAGGGAGTGGGAGAAAATCTCTACAGCGAGAACTTCGGATTTGAGGCTCAGAACTATGATCCGGATATGATCATCGTGGCTCCTCAGCTCTCTGACTGGGGAGAGACTTCTGCAGATCAGACCATTGCCCTGGTGGAATATTTTCTGGAAAACTATAATATCGATCCGGACAGAGTCTATGGAGAAGGCTATTCCGGGGGCGGAGAGACCATGTCTCAGGTTATGGGAAAGCGGCCGGATCTTTTCACTGCCTATCTCCAGTGCAGTTCCCAGTGGGACGGAGATTATGAGCCAGTGGTGGAGAACCGGACGCCGGTCTACTTTGTAATTGGCGAAAGTGATGAGTACTATGGATGCCAGCCTACCCAGGATGCCTATGACAATCTGTATGAGCTTTACCGCCAGGAAGGTCTCTCCGATGAAGAGATCAGCCAGATTCTGGTACTGGATATTAAAGACGCCGATTATTTTGAAAGCCAGGGAGTTACGGTCCAGCATGGAGGCGGAAATCTTTTTGCCCGGGACCAGGAGATCATGAACTGGCTGTTCAGTAAACAGAAATAAATTCAAAACACAGAATTGGAGGAAGCAGGATGAAAGTATTGCTGGTAAATGGAAGCCCTCATGAAAAGGGCTGTACAAATATGGCTTTGAGCAGACCGGAAAATTTTTGAGCTGAAGCCGGGGGCTGTAGTAGTTTCCGCCAGAAGAGCGGGAACTACCGCTACCCTTGACCAGATGAACAAGTACCTCCTCTATGCTCAGATGCCGGTGGTTTCTTCCCGGTATTGGAATATGGTCCATGGACAGACCCCGGATCAGGTCCTGGAGGATAGGGAAGGCGTTCAGATCATGCAGGTGCTGGGAAAAAATATGGCCTGGCTGCTGAAGTGTATAGAGGCTGGGAAACAAGAAGGCGTATCCAGGCCAAAAGAAGAAAAACGTATCAACACCAATTATATCCGGTGACAGAGTTTCCGGTAAACAAAGATTATGTATCCGCAGTGGAGAACAGCCACGATCAATATGACCGGAACGGCATAAGTGATTCCCAGAAGGATACTGCTGACCAGTGCATAGAGATGAAGGAATATCGGGATTGCGAAAGCGATCCCGTTTTTTCGGTATGACGGGCATGCCGTCAATCTGTGGTGAAAGTCCACAAGGGGCGTAGTTGCCGACGAACCCCATAGCGACTCCCAAGGTTTACATCGTGAGGTGTGGGCGAGAAGAAGGGATAGCGAAATCGTAGCCTGACGGACAGAAATCTGATATAAGGCGTACACGGCGGATAAGCTGGCCGAAAACAGCGAAGTCCAAAAGGCAACCGTAACCCGTGTATGTAAATCAGGCAGGTAGACGAGGAAAGACTGGCAGGCTTATCCCGCGAGGTCTCACAGGCGGTGAAACTCACCGTAGTAACAACGAACTGTGAGAAGTCAGCAGAAGCCGTAGTAGGCAGAATCCTGAAATGGATACTGCTAAAGGGATGAACAATGTAACCGTGTAATCAAATGTATGCTCCATGGAATACCTGACAGCAGGAAGGGCGAAACGTAAATGAGCAGGTACTGCATAACTTAGGGCGAATCCATGGAAACGGAAAGGAGAAAGCACACAAGGCAATGTCAGAACTGTTGGAAAAGATACTGTCCAAAGACAACATGAACGCCGCATACAAAAGAGTCTGCGCCAATAAAGGCGCAGGAGGAGTAGATGGGGTGACAGTGGAAGAACTTGGCGATTATATCAAAGAGAACTGGGACAGTATCAGAAACCAAATCAGGAGCAGGGAGTACAAACCACAACCCGTCAGGAGGGTGGAAATTCCCAAGCCGAATGGTGGAGTGAGAAAGCTGGGGATCCCAACCGTAATGGACAGGGTTATCCAGCAGGGCATCGTACAGGTGATAAGCCCTATGTGTGAGCCTTTGTTTTCGGAGCGGAGTTATGGTTTCAGACCGAACCGAAGCTGTGAAACGGCAATCAGGCAGCTGCTCGTATATCTAAACGAGGGATACGAATGGATTGTGGACATCGACTTGGAGAAATTTTTCGACAATGTACCGCAGGATAAGTTGATGAGTCTGGTTCATGACATTATCAACGATGGCGATACAGAATCCTTAATCCGTAAGTATCTGAAAGCAGGAGTCATGACAACACAAGGCTATGAGGAAACAAAACTCGGAACCCCACAGGGTGGAAATCTGTCACCATTGCTGTCAAACATCATGTTGAATGAATTGGATAAGGAACTGGAAGCAAGAGGACTGCGGTTCACAAGATATGCAGATGATTGTGTCATAGCGGTCAAAAGCGAATCGAGCGCAAAAAGAGTGATGCGGACGGTATCAGATTGGATACAGAGGAAACTGGGGTTAAAGGTCAACATGACCAAGACCCGCATCACAAGACCGATGAAGCTAAAGTATCTTGGCTTCGGGTTCTACAAAGACAGCAGGACGAAGGAATGGAAATGCAGACCTCATCAGGAATCTGTGAAGAAATTCAAAGACCGGCTGAAAGGACTGTCCTGTAGGAAAATACCGGGAACAGTCACGAGTAAGATTGAGAAAATTAACCAGGTGACAAGAGGGTGGATTAACTACTATGCCCTTGGCTCTATGAAAACAGAAATGACAAAGATAGACGCACATTTAAGAACAAGACTCAGGGTTATCATCTGGAAACAGTGGAAAGTTCCAGGAAAGCGACAATGGGGATTGCAGAAGCTGGGAATCGGGAAAGACCTGGCAAGGTTGACAGCGTACTGTGGAGACCGCTATTACTGGGTAGCGACTAAGACATGCGTTGTTAGAGCAATCTCCAAAGACGTATTAACCAAAGTAGGACTCGTAAGCTGTCTTGACTATTACAATGAGCGTCATGCTTTGAAGTTATGTTGAACCGCCGTATGCCGAACGGCATGTACGGTGGTGTGAGAGGGGAGAGAAAATCTCCCCTACTCGATTATCTCCTGAGCCGGAGAATACTTTGCAAATCTTAAAAGGATAAAGATGCAGACACAATAATTTATACACAGCATGATCAGTTCAGCAGTCTTTGTATTCATAGGAACAAAAGGCATTGCATACAGTAAAAACTGATTCAACGGGCTGACAAGGAGCAGGACAGTAACAAGGACTGAAAAGAACGGGTAAGCATAGTTCAGCCAGGTCTTGTTATATTTTTTTGCCAGAAACCTTCCCGCCTGGATACAGGCTGTAAAGAACAGCACCATGGTCAGCCATCCGGAAAAGTTAAAGAACGGAATACCGGCGAAATCTCCTTCATAATGGGCTGCCCAGTTCCATTGACCTTCCTGGGATGCGCCAAATGTATGGAGATCATATACAGAACTTGGGTCAAGGGTCATATCCTGTATAGATGCCAGGACTCCGGCGGCAAAGGGCAGGGCCCATTTGGGCAGCCGGAGGACTTCCCCAAAAGTGACTGCGCTGTAGACAATCACTGCTTCTAAAAAAAGGACAGCAAAGGGAACCCTGCCAAAGAGCAGGATCCGGTGAAGGCTGTAGTCGTAGATTCCTGCCCAGACGCCGATGTTTTCAAAGATCCCTGCTGTCAGCACATAGCAGAATAATTCCAGGAGCTTCTGGATTGGCTTCTCGTTTTTTAAAATATGGACTATGCAGAGCAGAAACAGGACAGAAGCGATGATTTTATTTATAAACCAGCTTATTGGTGTGCCGAATATCATAATAGATCCCTCCAAAATATATGATTAAAATGTTGACAGCTGTAAACATTTTGTATTATATTTTTGTCAGAATCAAAAGTCAATTATCTGAAAAAACTTGTACAGAACCCATGGTTTTGTCAAAGTTGTAAGGGAGAAATGAGATGTACAGAGGAAAAAATCCAAAGGCACTCCTTACGATCCGCCTGATCCTCCAGGGATTTATGGAAGAACTTCAGAATAAAGCATATGAAGACATCAGTATAACCGGTCTCTGTCAGAGGGCGGATGTGTCCCGTCAGGCCTTCTATAATATTTTTCAGACAAAAGAAGAGGTACTGAGAAGATGTATCGACAGGATCTTTGAAGATATCCGGATGAAACGGACAGAGAATGGAAACGTAGATTCCAGGGAATCGATCTATATATTTGTGGAGACGTTTTACAGATATAGAGATTTTATGGAGCTGATTATCCAAAACCATCTGGAAAAAATCCTTACGGAAGAGTTTGTATTTGCCATTTCCGGACTGGCAGAGCAGGAAGGAGAGGGGATGGAACCATTCATGGATTATCAAGCGGCATTTTATGCAGGAGGACTGACTCAGGTACTTATACACTGGATGAATGATGAAAATAGGATTTCGCCGGAAGAGCTGATCGAACTCCTGCATCATGAAATCGGTCTGCCCTATTTTTCAGAAAGAAAATAATGAGGTATTGACAGAGAACTTTTGCCGCATTATATTTTTACTATAGTAAAGTAAAAAAGCACAGGAAGGACGAAGATATTCTTAAATTAAAGGAAGGGGAAAAATCTATGTATAACCTGCAGCTTGAGACATTTATCGTTGTGGCGGACATGGGGAGCTTTAATAAGGCGGCGGAAGCTCTCTATATCACGCCCCCTGCCGTCACTAAACAGATCAATCTTCTGGAGAAGGACCTGGGCCTGAAACTCTTTAACCGCACCCACCGGGGGCTGGCACTGACAGAGGCGGGAAAGTCTCTGTACAGGGACGCAAAATATATCATCCAGTATTGTAAGGAGTCTGTAGAACGGGCCAGAAAGGCCATGGAAGAAAAGGATAATATTATCCGGATCGGAACCTCTCCCATGACACCGGCCGCTCCTATCATGCAGTTATGGGCAAAGGTTCAGAAAGAATGCCCGGACATTAAGCTGCAGATGATCCCATACATGAACAGCCTGGAAAGCGCCAGGGAGATCTTGAAAAATCTGGGAGAAAATATTGATATCGTAGGAGGAATCTTTGATGAGACCATGCTGAAGCTCCGCCAGTGCGCAGGAATGGAACTGTCCAGACAGCGGATCTGCTGTGCGGTTTCCGTAAATCACAGACTGGCAGATAAGGAGATGCTTACCTTCCAGGATCTGTACGGAGAAAATTTTCTTCTGATGCACCGGGGCTGGAGCAATTATGTAGACGAGTTAAGAGACGATATCTGGAAAAACCATCCCCAGATCAATGTGGTGGATTTCGATATCTACAGTGTGGATATTTTTAATCAGTGTGAAAACAGCAACGATATCCTGATGGTGGTGGAAAACTGGAAAGACGTCCATCCTCTTCTGAAGGTAATACCGGTGGAATGGAAATATACGATCCCTTATGGGATCCTTTATTCCCTGGAACCTTCGGATCTGGTAAAGAAATTTTTAAAAGCTGTGAAAAAAGCAGTTTAAACATACTGCATTTTCAGTATAAAGTGAAAGGTATTTACTGGGAAACTAATGGAGACTTCTGCTGAAGTCTCTTTTTTCTTATAATAAAAGCAGTACACTAGGGATATGAAAAGATTAACAGGAGGGGATACAGAAAATGTATAACTTTATATATGAAAATAAGACAAAGGTTTTTTTTGGCCGTGGCTGTGTAAAAGAATTTTTGACCTGTCTGATAAAGGATTATAATACTATACTGATAGGCTACGGACAGGGCTCTGTAAAAAAGAACGGGATCTATGACGAGGTTCTGGGGATCCTTATGAGAGAAGGAAAGACTGTGGTGGAATTTCCGGGGATCATGCCTAACCCTACCTATCAGAAAGTACTGGAAGGAGTAAAGCTGGTCAGAGACCATCAAGTGGAGATGATTCTGGGGATCGGAGGCGGCTCTGTCATGGACTGCTGCAAAGCGGTGGCTCTGGCGGCCCGATACAAGGGGGATGCCTGGGAAAATTTCTGGGAGAGGAGAGGGATCGTTGATTTTGACCCCATACCTGTAGGGGTGATACCGACTACTGCTGGCACTGGAAGCGAGTGCAACGGCGCTGCGGATATTACCAACGAAGAAAAGAAAGTAAAGATCGGGTATGACTATCCGAAATGCAACCCGGAATTCGCCCTAATGGATCCCACATATACTTTCAGCGTTCCCAGGGAGCAGATGATCTCAGGGGCGTTTGACAGCCTTTCTCACATTATGGAAACTTATTTCAGCGGTCCGGACAGAGATAATGTGTCCGATGACGTTGCAGAGGCACTGATGCGGAATGTAGTGCGGAATCTGCGGGATGCTGTGAGGGAACAGGAAGACTATACGGCCCGGAGCAATCTTTTCTGGGATTCCACTTTGTCGGAAAACCGGCTGATCAAGCTGGGAAAGAAGGGGGATTTCCAGTGCCATCTGATGGAACATCAGCTGGCGGCCTATACAGACTGCAATCATGGCCAGGGAATGGCGGTGCTCCATCCGGTATATTACCGGCACATCTTCAGAGACGGATTGGAGAAATTCGTAAGGTTTGCCAGAAACGTCTGGGAGATACCGGGAGAAGGGAGAAGCGAGGAAGCTCTGGCAGAGGCAGGAATTGATGCTCTGGCGGATTTTATCCGGGAGATCGGACTTCCAACTACCCTGCGCCAGCTGGGACTGAAGGATAAGAAGCTGCTTCCAAAGATCGCAGAGTCCTGCCATTTTTCACCGGGAAGCTACAGGAAGATGACTGCAGGGGAGATACTGGAGATTTTCCAGGAGTGCTACTAATGAATGGATATGACTTGTCGTTTCGTTGAGAATACTGTTTTGTGAAGAGCTATTTGAAAATATTGTATAGATATCCGTAGTTTGATGGAGTATAATAATATTATAGGAGGCACGGCCTGTGAAGATAGAATACAGTAAAAAAGCAGTTAAATATATAAACTCTGCCGACAAACCTACGAAAAGGCGGCTGAAAGAAGCGATTGAGAAAATTCCTTCAGGAGATATAAAAGATTAAAAGGAATCGAAGAGGCCTACAGACTGCGGGTTGGAGACCTAAGAGTTCTTTTTACTTTGGAGAATGATACTATTTATATTGATAATATAATTCCGAGAGGACAGGCATATAAAAGATTATAGGAGGTAAAGCATGAGTAGAGAAACATTGAAAAATCTTATAGAACTTGTTCCTGAAAGTGAAATAGATATCCTATATCATGTGATTGTTAAATTTATTCCGGAAGCGGACCCTGAACCGGAGGAAATAGATGCAATTCTTGACGGGCGTAAGGACAGAGCTGAAAATGGAACAGTATCTCATGAAGAAATAGATTGGGGATAACCGTAATTGACAATTACAGACAGGTGTGCTAGACTACAGAAAGCTGCTCGGAGGGCCGGCTGTTAAAAGAGCCGGCTGGATAAGAGACTGGTTGAGATATCTGTTCCTCGGAGGGCAGGTCGTTCAGAAGAAATGGCAGGCCGGATAAGAGATAAG
>DWYL01000070.1 GCA_019118685.1 Candidatus Blautia merdipullorum | reverse complement strand
CCCCAGGAAGAACAGTCCTGCATACGTAGAATAAAAATCCATCCGCTCTACCCCTACACACTCTACAGTAGTTGCGGAAAAAGCAGGATCCTGTTCTCCCAGGCTCTGAAGTCCTGCGCTGATCTCCTGGGCAATAAGGCTCTGGGTCTCATCGCTGCAGTCCAGGTCTGTTCCATAATAATTCCAGAATTCAAACTGTTCCCCCGCTTTAGGATAACTTTGATACATTTCCTCCATTACCGTTACATCAGATACAAAGAGATAGGTAGTAGGAATGATCTGCATGGCGTCCACGCCGTTGTCTACAAATTCTACCTGATCTTTAATCTTCCAGGTACCCAGTCCCTCCAGGATCAGTTCCTGATGATTTTCCTGCAAATCTGTCTTGGTATTGCACACCAGGATCTCCTGTCTGTCAAGGCTTTCATCTGTTCCCATGATCCGGTTGTAGTCTTCCACAGGCACCACCATGATCTGACGGACATTCTCATATTCTTTGTAAGAAAATTCCCCCTTATTTGCGTAGTCCAGAATTATCTGGTTTCCTTCTGCCAATCCGGACATCACCAGCTGCCGGTAGTGAAGGACATTTTCTTCCTGGACACCGTATTTTTCCAAAGCACCCTCTACAATCTGGTTTACCTGGCTTACAACCCCATCTTCCAGAGACGGCGTATTTACCACCAGATTTCTGGGATATCTGGAGCGAAGACTGTCCTCGGTTCCCAGGAACAGACTGACAGTGCCGGACACCATAACCAGAACCATAGTAGACAGAATACAGATGGATGCCAGGCCGGCGCCGTTCCTCTTCATACGGAACATCATGGAAGACAGCGATACAAAATGGTTTGTCTTATAGTAATATTTTTTGTTCTTTTTCAATACTTTACATAAAGTAACAGAACCAGCCATAAAAAGCAGATAGGTAGCTCCGATCACCATAAGCACCGCCACAAAGAAAAGCCAAATAATGGTAACAGGTTCTTTAACCGTTACAGCCATGCCGTAAGCTGCTCCCAGAAGCACCGCCCCCAGGATTGCCGACAGCCAGTTGGCTCTTGGAGGCCGTTCTCCCAGGCTTTCACTTTTCAGCAGATCCAGAGGTCTGGTCCGGAATATCTGCAGGATCCTATAGGCCAGAAGCAGGAGAAAGATCACCCCATATGTTTTGAGGGTACGGATCAGAATATCAGAGTTTATGGAAAAGGAAAAATCTGCCTTCCCGCCCAGCAGATAGATCATGGCAAGCTGCCCCAGCTTGGAAAAGAGAATTCCTCCCAGAATTCCCCCTCCCAGAGAAATCCCTGCAGTCATAAGGTTTTCCCAGATCAGTACTACTGCGATGTTTTTCCGGTCCATGCCAAGGACATGGTACAGCCCCAGCTCTTTTTTTCTCCTCTTCATGAGGAAGGAGTTGGTATAAAAAAGAAAGATCACGGAAAAAATGCCCATGACCCCTGTTCCCAGAGACAGAATGATCTGCATCTGCGCTCCTCCCTCCATTTCCCGGATCACAGGATCGCTGGAGAGGAAGCCGATAAGGTAATAGACCATGACTACAAAAATACAGGCCGCCAGATAGGGGAAATAGATTTTCCCGTTTTTTCGGATTCCCTGCCAGGCCAGTCTTGGATAAAGTCTCTTTTTCACAGCTTTTCACCTCCCGCCAGGGCAGTGAGCGTATTGGATATTTTCTCATACATTTCCTGATTGGTGCTGTTTCCCCGGTAAAGCTGATGAAAAACCTCCCCGTCCTTGATAAAGAGAACTCTCCCTGCCCGGCTGGCAGCTTTAACAGAATGGGTCACCATAAGAATGGTATGCCCTTCGGCATGTATGGCAGAGAACAAATCCAAAAGTTCCTCTGTAGACCGGGAGTCCAGGGCTCCTGTAGGCTCATCCGCCAGGATCAGCCGGGGATTGGTGATCAGCGCCCTGGCTACTGCCGCCCGCTGCTTCTGGCCTCCGGAGATTTCATAGGGATATTTCTCCAGAATGTCTGTGATTCCCAGTTTTCTGGCCACAGGAAGGATCTTTGCCTCCATTTCCCGGTAATGCTTTCCTTCCAGGACCAGAGGCAGATAAATATTGTCCCGGACAGAAAAAGTATCCAGGAGATTAAAATCCTGAAAGACAAACCCCAGATTATCTCTTCTAAAGCCGGACAGTTCCTTATCTTTCAGTTTGGTGATATCCCGTCCGTCCAGGAGCACGGTACCGTAACTGGGCCGGTCCAGAGCCGCCAGGATATTCAGCAGAGTCGTCTTTCCGGAACCGGATTCGCCCATCACTGCTGCGTATTCTCCGTTTTCCACAGTAAAATTTACGTTTTTTAACGCCCGCACCTGACTGCCGCCGAAACGGGTGGTATAGGTTTTTTTCAGATTTATCACTTCTAATATCGCCATGTTGTTTCCTCCTTGTTTTTTACAAGGCCATTATAGCAATTAAGGGAAATGTGCCGCCATCGATTCAGCTTACATTTCCCTGTTATGGTCTTACATTTTTGTAAGACGCCTCTTTAAGATCTATATAAATTGCAGTGCCCTCTCCCACAGAGGAAGAGGCCCAGATCCGGTACCCCAGATTGCTGCAGATCCGGCGGCAGAGATACAGGCCAAGGCCGCTGGCTTTTTTGTCGCTTCTGCCGTTATAGCCGGTATAGCCCTTTTCAAAGATCCTGGGAATATCCTCCGGGGCAATGCCGATACCGTTATCCCGGATACAGAGA
>DWYL01000069.1 GCA_019118685.1 Candidatus Blautia merdipullorum | reverse complement strand
ACTTTCGTTCCGCCGTTAATGTCTTCATCCCATGCATTATCATGTAAATATTTTTCAAGTCCTTTTCCCTGCTTACAAGCATTAAACGCCTTAACTAACGATTGATTAATTTTGTTAGAAGTCAAGGCTTCAACTTCAAGGCGAGATTCCAACCAACCTTTTTGTTCTTCAATATTTATTTTCAAGCACCTTCTTTTAAACAGTAGTTTCCAACTGTTTTCTTCTTAAAAGTTCGCGTGCTGCGTCAACACGCATATCAGACAGTTTTAATACGGTTGATCCATTATCATCAGCCGCCAATCCTTCTCTCGAACATTTCCATGAAAGCTCTCCATGAGAAAGTGTACTCAATTTCCATGAAGATAATTTTTTATATCTCTGATATACCGATTGTACTAGCTGCTTTGATTTTTCTGAAAGCTCCCCTTTCACAAAATGAAACATACGTCCAGATGTGTATTCGTTTCGCACCTCAACCAAAACAGGACCATATTTCCATCCTTGAAAATCCGAATCAAAAAGAGGCTCTTTATTTAACATAAGTGACTCTCTCTGCGCAAGATACATCATTTTATGCATTCTCATTTGATCCATATTAGTATCATTTTCGGATCTGAACAACTCATTAAAGTATTTTGCAACACATAATGTTTTTTCCATAAAAGCTCCTCCTTTCTTTCAGTTTATATATTATAATATTTTTCTACTTTATCGTCAATAATACTCTCTTTTTTATTTACTTTTTTGAAAATATATAATATAACACTTCTCATAGTCTCAAATAAATTTATTACTCCTCTCTCTGCACACCCAACAGCTCCATCATCTCCACTGTCCCTCTCCCACCCAGCAGAAAATACTTCATCGCCTCGATCGCCCTCCGGTCATCCTCCAATGCCAGAAACCGAGACAGTGCTCTCACTTCTTCCACCGTCAGTTCCATACTTTCCGCGATCTCGTCTCCATCCGCCAAGGTAGCTAAAAACGGGAATTGCTCTAACAGAGTATGTTCCTCTTTTATAATTTTCCGGTATGTCTCTGACTCCCTCTCTAATTCTTCTTCACATTGCTTTTCCACTTGCTCAAAGACAGCGTTCATCCAGCCGGGAAGATGATACAGATCGATCTCACTGATCCGCACGCTGCATCACCGCCCCGATTTTCAAAAAATATTTCAAGCAACGCATATTTTTTTCTCTTTCCCATACCTTCCGATATTCCACACAGTACTCTTGCAACCGCTGGATCTGACGTAACGAACCGCTCCTTCTCGACTGCCAATTCTTCCTGTTTTCAAATATGTTTCCCATCTTTTCATCTCCTATCGCTGCATTTTTTGAAAATATAGCAGAAAGAAGATGTGCTTTCCACTGTGCAAATACATATAAAGGTGATTCTGCCGACAGAACTGCCGGCTATGTAGACGGTATCAGTCGCCCGATACCGTATTGAAATGCTATCTTTCGTGCTCATGATACTGTTCTGCGAACAGATCTTTCCTTTTCGATTTGAAACTATACATCTCCCCGCTGGTGCCTCCGATAATGATATGATCCAAGAGTTCGATTCCCAAAATAGCACCACTCATTTTCAACCGTTTGGTAATATTCACGTCTTCCCTTGAAGGCATTATATTTCCGCTCGGATGATTATGGATCGCAATGATAGCACACGCATTTGATAAAATGCTGCTCTTGAAAATCTCCCTTGGATTAACCAGAGCAGAATTAATTGTGCCAACGCTCACAATATTCATATTGATCACCTGACTGTTTGCTTTCAGATTGAGAATACATAAAACCTCCCTGTCATATGAGGACATTTCTTCTGCCATCAGCTCCAGCACAGCCTCTGGGGAATTCAATGGCTTTGTGCTATATAGCGATGGCTCCTTTACCAAGCGTATATTCACAACATCTAATTCATTCTTCATTTTTGTCCTCCTGAAACTCTATAACAAGAAGATCTGTTTCTGCCATCTGATCTACTATAGCCTTTAAATCCGTTATATTACCATTCTCTGTTTCACACATGATCATCAGACTTTATCCTCCGTTCTTTTTCTCCTGCGGATCTTCCAGATGCCACATCCGATTCCTGCGGCTGACAGAAGCGCTATGGCTATCCACAAAACCGGGCTCGTAGTGTCTCCTGTCTGTGGCGGGTTTGTCGTTGGCGTCTCCGGTGTTTCTGGTGTCTTTGGTGTTTCTTCCTCCACCAGCTTTACAGTCTGCCCCTGATCGGAGAGATCTTCATGGGATGTAACCGGGATTGCTTTCCCATCTAACATAAGATACAGTTTCTCAAATACGACAACCTCTTTCCCTGCAAGCCCCTCGGCATTGAATGTAAAGGTCACGTCCACGGTTCCCTCTGCGCTCTCCGGCATGAACTCTGTCTGTCCGGTCACAGCTTCCCCATTGATCAGCAGCTCCGCACCGCTAATTTTATCCATGAGCACACCGGATACCTGATAAGTCAGCCCCGGCATAAGATTTTTATAAAAGACAGTATCAATGATCGTTACCTCTTTATCTGCTTTTGCCTCCTGATCTCCGTCCTCACCATCCTTTGCCTGTGTTCCGATCTCCGGATAATAAATACTCTGTGGATCAGACTCGATCTCTGCATGGCTGGCTACGGTTTTTTCTTTGTAGGAAACATCCTCAAATACTACCAGTGTCCTTCCTGTCAGCGCGCTTCCGTCAAAAGTAAATGTCATCTCCACACTTCCATCCGGTTCGGACGGCGTAAATACAACTTCCGATGTCACCGGCTC
>DWYL01000068.1 GCA_019118685.1 Candidatus Blautia merdipullorum | reverse complement strand
GCAAAGGCAATCCGCACTGAGGTCAGCAGATTCATTTTAAATCCGGGATGTAGATCATGAGAGTCTTTATCATCATTTGTCAGAATCGGCACATGAGAATATCCTGCATCATCCAGGGCCTTCCGTAACAGCGCACTGTAATGGGTGAGACGGCAGTCTCCCACATATTTAGCCATGGCGATTGCCACTTCTTTGTCGTCATACTTACCGCTTCTTAAAGCGGCAAGCGCCTCTCCGATAACAATCTGAGCCGGAAAACAGATATCATTATGTACATATTGTTTTCCAAGGCGGATGGCCTCTTCCCTTCCCAGTTCCAAAGGCTCTGTACGGATTCCCTGTCCGGCAAATGCCGCTGCCATGACCCGGCTGAAAGCATGAGAGGTATTTGGCACCAGAGCTACCTTTTCTTTTCTGGAATCTTTCGTATATTTTACCGGATAAGGATCCGGCAGTTCATGAACCGTCAATTTCTTTCCGCTGCTTCTCTGCATAGCTACAGTCTCTGTAAAAGAACGGATACGGATCCGCAGAGGTCCCTGAATATCACTTTCATCCAGTTTCAGAATCAAAGGTGTTTTTCCTGAAATATCCTTCATCAGACGGATGATCTCATCGGAAAGATAGGCGTCATGTCCGCAGCCGAAACTTACGATCTGCACATACTCCAGATAGTCCTTCTCTGCTGCAAGGATAGCAGAAGAAAGCATTCTGGCATGATAATTATTTACTACATCCAACCGGCTTTTTTTCAGTTCTCCATGCTCGGTTCCCGGAAGAGAATCTGCAGTAAGCACCGGTATTCCCATTTTCGTAAACATATCCGGCAGGTCATGATTCACCAGTGCGTCATTCTGATAAGGTCTGGAGGCCAGGACCACTGCATAAGTCCCCTTCTCCTGTACCTGTCTGCATACCTCCGCTCCTGCTTTCTGAAGTTCCTGATGGAAAGAATCCTGGGCTTCATCTCCGGCTGCAATAGCTTTTCTGGTCAATTCCGGGGAGATCTGGAAGGTTTCCTCCATATATTTGGTCAGCTGCCGATCCCTGTCGTTATTGGTATACCAGTGGAACAAGGGGGCATCAAATGGAATATTCCAACGCTTCTGGGGATTATCCGAATTCCTTATTACAATGGGATAACCTTTTACCACTGCACACATGGACTGACTGGTATCCTCTGTATTCTCTGACTCTACCGTTGTAATGGATGGCATAAAGATCCTGTCCACTTTGCTTTTTGCCAGACTGCGGATATGCCCATGAACAAGTTTTGCCGGGAAGCATACCGTGTCCGAAGTAACGGCAGACAGTCCTCCCTCGTACATCTTTCTTGTACTTGCAGGAGAAACCTTGACTTTAAATCCCAAAGCCTTCCAGAAGGTTCTCCAAAATGGCATAGTCTCCCAGAAAGAGAGGACTCTCGGAATACCAATAGTAATGTCTCTGTGAACTTCGGGTTCCGGATAAGGATATTTTTTCATCAACAGCTCTTCACGAAGAATGTAGAGATTGGGCACTTCTTTCAGAGCCTGCCTTTTCTCCCGGATCTTAGCCTGTACTTCCTTATCCTTCGGATCTCCCAGCACTTCTCCCCGTTCACAGCGGTTGTTTGTGATCCAGGAGTTTCCGTTGGAAAAACGTATGATTGTTCTCTTACAATGGTTGGCGCAGAAAGGACAGGGAGCATTGGATTCCTGTGTATAGGAAAAGTCGTCCATGGCCTCAAGACCGATAAAGGTCTTCTGTTCCTTCTGACGAAACCTTTCTTTTGTGATCAGGGCAGCTCCGATAGCGCCCATGATCCCCGGGTAAGGAGCCCGTACTACATTTTTTCCCAGATACTGCTCCATAGCTCTGAGCACTGCATCGTTCTGGAATGTTCCTCCCTGTACTACAATCTTATCTCCCAGACTATCCAGATTAGAGACACGGATCACCTTTGTAAATACGTTTTCTATGATGGACCGGCACAGCCCGGCCATAATGTCCCCCGGCAGTTTTCCGTTGCGCTGTTCCGTAATAATACTGCTGTTCATAAAAACCGTACACCGGCTGCCCAGCTGGGCAGGATTTTCTGAGTCAAAAGCTGTCCGGGCGATTTTTCCCACCGGAATATGGAGAGAAGAAGCAAAGTTCTCCAGGAAAGAACCGCACCCGGAGGAGCAGGCTTCGTTCAGCACAATATTGGTGATAATCCCATTGTCCAGCCAGATGGCTTTCATATCCTGTCCGCCAATGTCCAGGATAAAAGAAGCATCCTCCACATATTTCCGTGCAGCCCGGGCATGGGCTACTGTCTCTACCACATGGCACTCTGTCTCAAAGGCTTTCGCAAAAAGCACCTCACCGTAGCCGGTAGTTCCCGCTGCGATAATATCCAGCTTTACTCCTTTTTTCTTATATTTGTCTCTCATAGCGATCAGGGCTTTCTTAGCCACCAGAAGAGGATCCCCTTCATTTGGCGCATAAAAGGAATCCAGGATATTTTCTTCTTCGTCCATGAGTACAAACTTTGTAGTGGTGCTTCCCGAGTCAATGCCAAGATAGGCATGAAGGGTCTCTCCCTCCTGGAGCTTGGGGGTTTTTATCTGAGGAAGCTGATGCCTGCATTCAAATTCTCTCCGCTCTTTTGGAGAATCAAAAAAAGGCTTTCCTTTCTTTTCCACAGAAAGTTCCTTTTTATGTTTAATCTCTCCCAGGCGTTCTTCCAGTTCCCGGATCTTATAAATCTGCTTTTTGTCCTGAAACATAGTATTTAAAGATAGGGCCGCACCATAGGCAATGATGATCTCCGGTCTCTCCGGACGGATGATCTCATCCTTTGACAGGCCCAGTCTCTGGGCAAAAACCTTGATCAGCGTGGGATTAAAAGTCATAGGGCCGCCTTCAAAAGCCACTGGTTTTTCGATATCCAGTCCCTGGGCCAGCCCCCCTATGGTCTGCTTTGCGATGGCATGAAAAGCAGAAAGAGCCAAGTCAGACTTAGCGATTCCCTGATTCAGCAAAGGCTGGATATCTGTCTTTGCATAAACTCCGCATCTTCCGGAAATATCGTAGACGCAGGTACCTCTTTGAGCCAGGGCATTAAACTGTTCTATAGGCACCTTTACAATTGAAGCCACCTCATCAATAAAAGCGCCGGTGCCTCCGGCACAGCTTCCGTTCATTCGCATATCGGAGACCGTTAAACTTCCGTCTTCTTTATTTTGGCGAAAAAAGATAATCTTAGCGTCCTGGCCCCCCAGTTCAATAGCTGTCCTGACATTTGGGTATTTCTCGCATAATACTACAGAGTTGGCTACAACTTCCTGAATGAAAGGAACCTTCAGGGCCTCAGCCACAGGCTTTGCTCCCGATCCAGTCATAGCCACACGGACAGTTCTATCTGGAAACTGCTCTCTCAGCCGGCCAAAAGCTTCCTGAACGCTCTGTACCTGACTGGAATTATGTCTTTTGTAACTGGAATACAGTATTTCTTTACTATCCTTATCTGCAGCAACAAGCTTCGTAGTAGTAGAGCCCACGTCAATCCCCACAAGAAGCTCCTGCCGCTCTATTACCTTTTCTGGAATCATTCCTAACACTTCCTATATCTTTTGTTACATATATTTATTCACAGATTATTAGTGTAACAGATTATCGCCAGAAATGTAAGAGACTTTATTTATTATTAATAAGATTTTTTTATACCTTTGTCCGGATAGCCGCCTGAGCCAGTTTCTCTTTGGTCTCTTCTTTCTGCTGTGCTGCTCTGTTCTGGATTCCTTTTAAAGACTCTAATATCTGCAGGATCTCTGTCTTTGTCTCGAAAACCTGTTTTTTTGATTCATTAATCCGGTTAAGCACTGTCCAGTCTGTAAAAATATTATCAAAGAAATAATCTGCAAACCGAAGGAAGCCCTGGATATTTACCTGAAATTCTGCTTTGTTTTCCATAGCCACATCGGCCAGTTCCGTCCGAAACCGGCGCAGTTTTTCCTGAAGGTCTTCTATCATTCCCTGAGCCCTATCCAAATGGCTGTGTTTCTGCAGATCCGAGAGCAAGCCGCCGCCGAAAACGTCAAAAGTTCCCCAGCTTTCTGCATTTCCCAACTCTTTCAGAACTCTTTCCGTTATATCCAATGCCTGATTTCCTGCCTCCATGGCCTCCTGGATCTCCTTGTTTTGCTTTTCTAAACGGGAGATCCTTTCTTCAAGCTCCAGTATCTCAATGGATGCAGCTCCTCCAGTGCTCTTTATACGATAAATTTTTTGTTCCAGCGTCTGCTGGTAGCGCTGCTGACAGCCGGACAGTCTTTTCAGTTCATTCTGACACCATGCCAGATCTTTCTGTGCATTTTCCAGTTCTTTTACGGCAGCGTCATATTTTACCGCCGCACTGTAAGCTTCTTCCTTCTCCTTTGACATTTTTTCATCCATCCTGCCAGAGATCCGATAGAAAAAAGCCGCCAGACTTTTTCCTTCCAGGCGATCTACATCTTCCTGCTCTTTTTCCATGATCTTCTTCAATTCTTCTGTCCGTTCTTCCAATTCCTGCTGCTGCATGATCAGATCCACCGCCTTGGCTCGTAGTCTCTTTTCCCTCATGGTCTGCTGCAAAAGCTCCTGGAGCTCTTCATCATAGTAGTTCATATATCCTCCCTCTTGTTTTCCCGCTGTTATTTTCTCAATATCTTCTCCATAGGCTTTCCTTTTGCCAGTTCATCTATCAGTTTATCCAGATACCGAATCTTCTGCATAAGAGGATCCGGTATCTCTTCTACCCGCACACCGCATATCACCCCTTTTATCAAAGCAGCATTCGGGTTTATACCCGGTGCCTCCTCAAAAAAGGTTTTCAGATCCACCCCTTTTTCTATTTGATCCTTTAATTCTTCTTTGTTGTATCCGGTAAGCCAGAAAATCACTTCATCGACTTCTTCTTTTGTCCGGTTTTTCTTTTCCGCCTTCTGGATATACAAGGGATAAATTTTCGGAAAATTCATGGAAAAGACTTTTTGGTTATCCATGGCAATCTCCTCCCTCCCTATACTACATAAAAAATATAAGTAGATGTCCTCAATTTTTTCTATTATACCCCATTTATCTTCGGTTTCACAGTAATTATCAGAACTATTTTTTTGCACTTTTACATTTTCTGAAAACCATCAGGTTCAAAATACTTTCTGTAGGCGGCAGGTGTAAAATCCATTTCTTTTTTAAATGCCCGGATAAAGTGAGAAGAACTAGAAAAGCCGCACCGAAGTCCAATGTTTTCTATGGATAGTCTTGTCTCCATGATCAGCTCTCTGGCCTTTCGGATCCGGAAAGAAATAAGGTATTGATGAGGTGAGCAGCCGGTCTGTTCCCGGAAGATCCTTGAAAAATGATATTTGCTTAAAGAAACTTTTTCAGCAATATCTTCAACCGATATTTCTTCCATATAGTGCTCTTGTATATAATTAATAGCTTCTTCCACACAGGGGTTCGTAGAAACCGGTTCTTTAGCCGCAAGGATTCCCAGAAAAATATGGAGGAGATAGGAAAGCCTGTGTTCCTCAGGGCGAGTCCCTGACAGTTCTTCTAAAATTTCCGCAAATACTGCTCCTATGCCAGACTTATGATGAAAACAGGCTCCTGATTTTTTATAAAGCAATTTCAGATATTCCTGGGAACAGTTTCCTGTAAAATGAAAAAATTGAAAGGATACGCATGTTTTTACATAATAATAATGGATTTTTCTGCAATCCAGAAGAACAATATCGCCTTCTTCAGCCTTAAAATTTTTTCCCTGAT
>DWYL01000067.1 GCA_019118685.1 Candidatus Blautia merdipullorum | reverse complement strand
ATCAGGGAAAACAACACTGCTCAACTGTATTTCCACCATTGATACAGTAAGCGCAGGTCATATTTATTTGGAGGGGACAGACATTACAGAACTAAAGCCGAAATCTCTTGCCCGCTTTCGCCGGGAGAATTTAGGGTTTGTGTTTCAGGACTTCAATCTGCTGGACACACTGACAATCTCCGAAAACATTGCGTTGGCATTGGCAATCAACAAGACTCCGGCGAAAGAAGTGGAGCCTTGCATTATGGATATCGCCGGGAAATTGAACATCCGTGATATTCTGAACAAATATCCGTATCAGGTGTCCGGCGGCCAGAAGCAACGCTGCGCCTGCGCCAGAGCCATCATTAACAATCCAAAGCTGCTTTTAGCCGATGAACCAACCGGTGCATTAGATAGCCATTCCTCTCAAATGCTTCTGTCCACGATCCAAAGTATCAATGAGCAGATGGGGGCAACCATTCTCATGGTAACACATGATGCTTTCACGGCCAGCTATGCGAACCGTATTCTCTTTTTAAAGGACGGAGAGATTTTTACAGAATTGCATAAGGGAAGCGACAGCCGGAGTGCTTTTTTTGATAAAATCCTGAATGTCCTTACCATGATTGGAGGGGGACAAAGCCATGTATGCTAAACTTGTATTAAGAAATGCGAAGCGGTCTGTCAAAGACTATCTGGTTTATATCGTAACCTTGACAATCTGCGTCACGCTTTTTTATTCATTCCTGTCCATTTCCAGCAGCTACTATCAGCCGGATATAGGGAGTGAATACAATTTTACGGTATTAAGTGACGGGATGAAAGTGGCTATTTGTGTGATTACCCTCTTCCTGCTGTTTCTGATACGGTTTGTCAACAACTATATGCTGCGGCGTAAGCAAAAGGAATTTGCGGTTCAATCTATCATGGGAATGGAACAGAAAACCGTTGGCAGACTGTTTTTTGCGGAAACCTTTGTGATGGGGATGATTTCGATTGCCATAGGAATTTTCCTCGGAGTGTTTTGTTCGCAGTTTATTACAGCAATGCTACTGACTTCTTACGGGAAAAGCTATGAACTAACATGGACGCTATTCCCAGATACGGTCTTGTTGACAATCGGTTTCTTTGTTTTTAGTTTTCTTGTGGTAGGGCTGTTTAACACCCGTACCATTCGGAAAACAAAAATCATAGATATGCTTGCGGCAGACCGGGAAAATGATCCTGCACTGAAAAAAAGCCGTTGGATTGTAATTGTAGCTATTTTATTTGAACTGTTCACGGTATGGATGTGCGTGACGGGAGTGCAAAAGGTCTGGTTCTATTATGACAGCCGTTTTGCTATGCCGGTTCAGATTATGTTCTGGGGCAACATTATTCTACCAGCAGCCACTTTATTTTGGTCTGTATTGTGGATACTCAGGAAGAAAAAATCAGGATTTCCTAAATTTGTTTTCGGACTGCTGATTTGCGCTGCCCTGAACGTCTGCATAGCAGCCAGCGTGCCGGCCTTAATCAATCGGTATTATCTTCCGCTAGGGGCTGGTACGGTCAACCAATATCTGCTATTTATTCTGGTTGATTTGATTTTTTTCATTTGCTCATTGATTTATCTTGCCAGCAGCTTCATCGTTACATGGAAAGAAAAATCACCAGAGCATAGATACAAAGGTGAGAATCTGTTCTTTTTCGGCCAGGTTATATCAAAGCTGAATACCACCAGTAAGACCATGACGCTTATCAGCGTAACGCTTGTGCTTGCCATTTTCCTGTTTATCGCAGCACCAATTTTGACCGGCTGGGCTTCCGGCTATCTGGATATACGTTCCATGTATGACGTGCAGATTTCTTCCCGCTATAACGATGTATATGACGAAGAAAACCTTCCTCATGATAATTATGAAGTCGTAACTGACTATCTTGTGGAGAATGGCATTGAAACAGATTATGACTGCATATTCAGCCTATATCTTCCGAAGAAAGCTGATTTTCATAATCGGATAAAGTATGACTTTCCTATTGTGGCTATCTCGTTGAGTGATTACAACACAATTCGGGAAATGCTGGGATATGAGCCAGTTTCTCTATCGGAAAACGAGTTTACCACACAGTGGCAGACCATCGCCACTGAGGAAGAACGGAATAACTTTTTGGCAGAGCATACCAGCGTAATGACAGACGCCGGAGAATTGACTCTTTCCGCTCAGCCTTATTACGAGGAAGCAATCGGGGAAACAGCTTATAATTCTTATACAAATGTACTCTTTGTATTTCCAGACAGCATTTGTGAAAAACTGCTTCCGGTTATGCGGAATCGCTATATCACTACATCAGAAAATATCTCCTATCAAAATGCCCGTGAATTAGAGCAGGCTTTTTTGGAGGAGTATCCTGAGATTACAGAAACCGGTGTCAGCTATTCAATCCGTTTAAGCACCTTGCAGATCAACAGCACAAAGGCAAGTAATTTTGTCATGCAGGCCGCCATGCTATACGGTGCTGTCGTGTTGATGGTGATCTGCCTTACCATACTGTCTTTACAGCAGCTATTAGACGCCGGTAAGTACAAATACCGTTTTTCTGTACTACGAAAGTTGGGCGTTGAAGAACAACGGATAGGAAAACTTGTGCTAAAACAATTAGGCGTCTGGTTTGGACTTCCAATCATTGTAGCAATCATCGTCTCCACAGTTGTAATTGCCTACTTTATTCAAACTATAACAGCAGAAATTTCGGCATATATTGGATTTGGAGCTTTGATGGTACAGATTGGTATGACTGTAGGTGTACTGGTACTATTATTAGTTTGTTATTTTATTAGTACATGGGTACTCTTCCGACATTCGATTGATCCTTGATTTCTTAACAAAAACTGGAGGTGAAAGCATCGGTTATTTTCTGATTGTTGAATTTAAAGATACTGAAACCACTATTTTGCATCAAATTCTGTCTGTTATTAGAGGATACACTAAAATGGAGGAATACAAGTTAGATTTGCCAAATGAGACAATTTTTCCGGGGCTTTTTATTCTTCCAGATCAGCGCAGAATATTGGTGGAAGGAAAAGAAATATATCTTACGCATCATGAGTTTGATATGATGCTGTTTCTGGCCAGACATCCAGGTCAGGTTTTTACCAGAGAGCAGCTATATGAAGCAGTCTGGGATGATATTCCTATAAGTGTGTATGCAAAGGTCGAATGTATGATTTACAGTATCCGGAAGAAACTCAGGGCTTATACTGACAGGCAATATATCCAGACTGTCTGGGGAGTAGGATACACATTTGATCCGGGAACATAAAAGGAGCCGTCCGTGAGGGCGGCTCGAAATCATTTACTCTTCGCCAAGAAAATAGTCCACTTTCTTAGCGTATTCTTTCTGTTCTTCCGCAAACAGTTCCTCCAGAAGTGCGGGTTTTCCGGTTTCCCGGTATTCCTTCAGCCCTTCGATGTATCTGGTCCGGTACTTGTCCTCAATAACTACCGGCGTCAGGTCAGCTTTTAAGCACTCCCGGAACAGGATCAGCCTGCCGGTCCTGCCGTTGCCGTCCTGGAAGGGGTGCAGCGCTTCATACCGGGCATGGAACTGAGCCATGACGGAAAGCGTTTTGTCTGGGATCTCGTGATACCAGGCGAGAAGCTCCCGCATTTTTTCCGGCACCTCTTTGGGAAGGGAGGTTTCAAACATACCTAC
>DWYL01000066.1 GCA_019118685.1 Candidatus Blautia merdipullorum | reverse complement strand
GTTGGAAAATCCCCATCTGTAAACTACTACCTCTAAAAATACTTCATAGCACCAGCCGATAATAGAATAAAACATAAAGTATAAAAAATATTCCTGTAACTTTTTCACTCTTTTTCTCCTTACTGCAGATCTTCTCTGGTAATTTCTATAGACGGATAGTGAGACAGTTCCATCAAATCAGTATCTAAAGGTACACTGTAAACCATATTTCGTCTTGAACATTCATCGCTTAATTCGGAAGCTCTCAGCGCACCACTGCCTGGCCTCCAAACACTGCCGCTACTCCTGCTGCCACACTTAAGATCACATACAGCAGGGCCGTCAATGTATTCCCGCCCTTTATCAGATCTCCCGTTTCCAGGGCAAAGGAGGAAAATGTGGTAAAGCCTCCGCATATTCCAACCTTCAAAAACAGCACTACCCGTGGATTCAGGGCATTATTCTTCAAGGCCAGCCCGGCGATCAGTCCAATAACAAAGGAGCCCAGTATGTTTATGGCAAAGGTTTTCACAGGGAAAGCCAGGTTCTCATTTACAGGGATCAGCCCGATAAGATAGCGGCAGACTGCCCCGATAAACCCGCCGGCGCCTACTACAATACATTCGATCATCTTTTTCTCCTCCCTCAGGTTTATTTCTATCTCCGATTCTATCATGAAAACTTAGAAATGTCACTTCTTCCCGGTGCTGAATTTCTATATTCCTCATCTGCCCATCAGCTTCATAAGACTGACTGAAAAAAGAAGCTGCCTCATGAAAACATGCCGGGAATACTCCCGTTTTCTGTTTCATGAAGCAGCTCCTCTGCCGCCAGTCTTTCCTTACCTGACAGGAAAGTACTTCTCCAGACTGGTATCTGTAACATATTTATTTTTGATCCTTTTCAAAAGCTCCATATGGGGCTGGTCCAGATGGGTTTTCTGCTGTTTTTCCGCAGTCCATTTCTCTATCAGAAGAACTTGATCCTCTTTTGCAGCGGAACAATAGTATTCATACGCAAGGCATCCATCTTCCCGGCGGATCACATCCAGCACTCCGCTTTGCTGTACCTCCCGGATAAAGTCTTCTCTGTATCCGGATTTTACTGTATATGCAATGCAGAGCATAAATTCTTCCACATATACCACTCCTTTTCATATTTATAGACCCCCTCTCTTTTCCAGGATGCACAAAATGCTTCTTTTTCTTCCAGAAGTCTGTTTTCTTCAGGCCGAACAACAGATCATCTTGAAAAATCAGGGGTTCCTGCCATATCATAAGGCGTTACCTGATATACATAGTAGTTCAGCCAGTTTGTATACAGGTTGTTGGCATGGGCTCTCCACAAAAGCAGGGGCTTGTTTTCCGGGTTATTATCCGGATAATAATTCTTTGGCATATCAATGGGCAGGCCCTTGCCCAGATCTCTTTTGTATTCCTGATCCAGAGTCACCCGGTCATATTCCGGATGTCCCATAACAAAGATCTGCCGGCCTTCCTGGGCCATGGCCAGGAACACCCCTGCTTCTTCAGATTCTGCCAGAACCGTCAGTTCCTTGCAGTTGTGGATATCTTCTGCAGGCACTTCTGTATGGCGGGAATGAGGTGCCAGAAATACATCATCAAATCCCCTTACCAGGGGGATCTTCCGGTTCATGACTTTATGCGGAAACAGACCAAAAACTTTATGATCCATCATCCTTTTTTTCAGTCCGTAGTGATAGTACAGACCTGCCTGGGCCGCCCAGCAAAGATATATGGTAGAGGTGACATTCTCTTTTGTCCACTCCATGATCTCTTTCATCTCTTCCCAGTAGTCCACCTCCTCAAACTCCATCTGCTCCACCGGGGCTCCGGTGATGATCATTCCATCATACTTCTGATCCTTCACTTCATCAAAAGTCTGGTAGAACTTATTCAGATGGCTGGTGGCTGTATTTTTGGAAGTGTGGCTTTTTACCATCATAAAAGAAACATCCACCTGGAGAGGGGTGTTGGAAAGAGAACGAAGGAGCTGCAGCTCCGTCTCCTCTTTTAAAGGCATCAGATTCAGAATGAGAATCTGTATGGGACGGATATCCTGATGTACCGCCCGGTTTTCGTCCATTACGAATATATTTTCTTTTTCCAGGATCTCCTTTACCGGAAGATCGCTCTGTATTTTAATCGGCATCTTTTCTCCTCACCTTTCCTATATCCTTACGGAATATTCATATTTTTTCTATTTTACAACCAACAAGATATTATCGCAAGCCCCTGTCCCCCTTCTGCTTCTGTGTCGCTGCAATTTGGCCCCACCATTGGGAAAGCCCCGCTGAACAGTTGCCTTACATCAGAGGGGCAAAGGGCCGCAGGATCTTTCCCAGGACTCTGGTGCTTAATTTTAGCTTTTTATAATCAGAGACCTGGATCTTGATACATTTTTCCAGGGTCTCCTGAAAATCTCTTTTAATATATGGGATCTGAGAATTCCGGTACATAAAAAGTCCGCATTCAAAATGATGATAAAAACTCCGGTAATCCAGGTTTATGGTTCCCACTGTGGCTTTCTCATCATCAGATACAAAAACTTTGGCATGGACAAAGCCCGGTTCGTATTCATAGATCTCCACTCCCGCTTCCAGAAGCTCATTATAATAAGTCTTGGCCAGAGAAAAGGCCGTCTTTTTATCGGGAATATGAGGCATGATGATCCGGACCTCCACCCCTCGCTTAGCAGCGTAGATCAAAGTCATGAGAAATTCATGATCCAGGATGAGATACGGTGTCATAATATGTACATAATTCTTTGCCGTATTCAGGATATCCATATATACCTGTTTTCCCACTCTCTCGCTTCCATAAGGACTGGATCCGTATGGGATCACATACCCGTCATTGGCCATAGAAAATTCCCCCGGCGTTCTGTACCGCTGATAATCTTCCGGTCTTTTTTCCGAAACATTCCACATTTCCAGGAACATGTAGGTAAAGCTTTCCACAGCCTTCCCTTTGATCATCACCGCCGTATCCTTCCAGTGGCCGAACCGGAGCTTTCTGTTAATATATTCATCTGCCAGGTTCGTTCCTCCGGTAAAGGCGGTTTTTCCGTCGATGACCAGTATCTTTCTGTGGTCTCTGTTATTATAGTGGGTGGAAAACACCGGTTTGATGGGAGCGAACATTTTGCAGGCGATCCCTTCTTTTTCCAGGATCTCAGGATAAAAGTAGGGAAGAAGGGATAATACACAGGTTCCGTCATACATTACCCGGACTTCTACCCCTTCCTTCACCTTCTCCTTCAGGATATCCAGGATGCTCTCCCACATTTCTCCTTCCGCAACGATAAAGAATTCCAGAAAAATAAACCTCTCTGCCTTTTTCAGCTCAGACAGGATATCTTTGTACTGATAGTCTCCCAGGGAATAATATTTTACGGAAGTATGGCCGTAAACAGGAGCGTCTGCATACTCCGACAGATAATCTGCCAGATGGGCAGTCTGAGGATCTGTACTCCGGAGCCTTTTTTTGACCTCTGGGTTCTGTATCACGTATTTCCCGGTTTCTTCTGACAGATCCGTCAGCCTTTTATAAATCAGCCTGGTGCCTGGCTGCAGAGTGAAGTACAGATAAAGAAGGGCTCCCACTACAGGCAGCACAATGATAGGAAGCATCCATACAAGCTTAAAATCAGGGATTCCCCTGGCATTATATAAGTAGATCACCACACTGGCGCTGATAATAAGGAAAAAACCGTACAGCGCAAAACTGTAGTCGCTGAGAAATATAAATCCTCCTAAAAGCAGGGCAAACTGGATAAGAAAGGCTGCCGCCACCACCAGAGTCCTGCCATAAATGATCTTTCTCACCTTTTTCAGGCCTTCCTCTTTGATTTCATTTTTCTGCATCTGTCTCCCGTCCTTTATAGAAAAGGGGAATTTCCCCTCTGAATTTATGTGTCCTGCTGTCGGTTTCTTTTGTGTTCTTTTTACTGTTCCTCTTCTGCCATATGGAGAAAATCTTCTTCTGACAAGATGGGGATCTCCAGTTCTCTGGCCTTTTTGTTTTTGGAAGAGTTAGATGTCACATCATTATTGATAAGATAATCGGTCTTGGAAGTAACGCTTCCCGTCACCTTTCCTCCCCGCTGTTCAATATATTCCTTCAGTTGGGCCCGGTTTGCAAAGTGCTCCACACTGCCGGTGATCACAAACTGTTTTCCTTCCAGAGTAAGACGGTTCTCCTGCTTCACCTCTTCCAGTTCCAGGTGAGACAGCAGATGACGAAGTTTTCTCATATTCTCCTCATCAGCAAAATATGCCGTAAAAGACTGAGCGATTACCGGGCCGATGCCTTCTATACTGCTGATTTCTTCTCCTGTAGCATGGATCATTTTTTCCAGATCATAGTCAAATTCTTTGCAGATCACTTTTGCGTTCGCCAGACCGATATTTGCGATCCCCAGACTGTAGAGAAGGCGGGGAAGGGTGGTGTGTCTCGCCCGTTCCAGACTGGCCATCAGGTTGTCAAAGGATTTTTCTCCAAAGCCATCCATATTCACGATCTCTTCCCGGTACCTGCCGATCTCAAAGATATCTCCAAAGTCTTTGATAAAGCCTTTCAGGATGAATTTTTCCAGCGTAGCCTCGGACAGCCCATCGATATTCATGGCATCCCGGCTGACGAAAAGAGTAAAGGATTTGATCTTTTTCGCCTGGCAGTCAGGGTTCATACAATACAGAGATTCCACTTCATTTGTTTTGAGCACTCTGGCTTCCTTCCCGCATACCGGACAGGTATCCGGTATCTCCAGATTTCCGCTGCGGGTAAGATTTTCTGCGATCTGAGGAATGATCATATTGGCTTTATAAACCTGGATCTTATCTCCAATGCCAAGCTGAAGTTCTTTCATGATACTGATGTTATGAACGCTGGCCCGGCTGACCGTGGTTCCCTCCAGCTCTACCGGCTCAAAAATAGCCACGGGATTGATCAGACCGGTTCTTGAGGGACTCCACTCGATTTCTTTCAGTGTAGTCTCCCGCACTTCATCCTTCCATTTAAAGGCATAAGAATTTCTGGGGAATTTTGCCGTAGTTCCCAGAGAATCTCCATATGCAATATCATCATAAAGAGCCACCAGTCCGTCAGATGGAAAATCATTTTTTACCACCTGACCGGAAAAGTATTCCATAGCTTCATCTAAAGTATCCCTGGTCACCATCCGGTATTCTACCACGTCAAATCCCTGGTCCTTCAGCCACAAAAACTGCTGCTCTCTGGAATTCCGGAAGTCCACCCCCTGGGCCCGGACCAGAGAGAAGGCATAAAAATGCACGTTTCTTCTGGCCGTGATCTCATTGTTCAGCTGCCGTACAGATCCGCTGCACAGATTCCTGGGATTTTTGTATTTTGCATCCACATCCTCAATTTCCTCATTAATCTTTTTAAAGTCTGAATAGGTGATGATCGCCTCTCCTCTCAGGACCAGATTGCCCTTAAAGGAAATCTGAAGGGGGATATTTTTGAAAACTCTGGCATTGTTGGTAATGACTTCACCCACCACGCCGTTTCCCCTGGTAACCGCTTTCTGGAGTTTCCCATCTCCATAGGTCAGGACAATGGTCAGACCGTCCAGCTTCCAGGAAAGAAGAGTTTTCCGATCTCCGATAAAAGCCCGGAGCGCCTCTACGTCCTTTGTCTTGTCCAGAGAAAGCATAGGCGTCTCATGGGCTTCCTTGGGCAGTTCCTCCAACGCTTCGTATCCCACGGATACGGTAGGGCTCCCTGCAAGGGTTATCCCGGTTTCCTTCTCCAGAGTCTCCAGCTCGTCATACAGCTTATCATATTCAAAATTACTCATGATCTCCCGGTCTTCCTGGTAATAGGCCTTGCCGGCCTTTTGAAGAACAGGGATCAATTCTTTCATTCTCTCAATCTTATCCATCAGGGCTCTCTCCTTTAGCTTTTCTTTTTCTTTCCGGGCGTCCTGTATTTCCCCGGATTCTTTACAGGTTTTCCTCCCCGGAATACTTCCCGGACAGAAGGTTTCTCCTTCAGTGTTTTTTCCAGAAGCTCCAGCTCCCTGCCTTTGATCTCTCTTAAGGCTCCCACTGGCAGATCTCCCAGGCAGATGTTCATGATCCGCACTCTTTTCAGACTGACCACCTGATATCCCAGACATTCACACATCCTCCGGATCTGCCGGTTCAGGCCCTGGGTCAGGACAATGGAAAAGGATTTTTCTCCTGTCTTCCACACCCTGCATTCTCTGGTAATGGTCCCCAGAATAGGAACCCCCCGGCTCATCCTGGAGATAAACCGGTCTGTGACAGGTTTATCTACCGTGACTTCATATTCCTTTTCATGAAAATTTCCTGCCTTCATCATTTCATTGGCCAGCTCCCCCCGGTTGGTGAGCAGAAGAAGCCCCTGAGAATCCTTATCCAGCCTTCCTGCATAGTATACCCGGACAGGATAGTTCACATAAGAGATCACGTTCTTTTTCACCTTTGTATCTGCAGTGCATTCCACCCCTTTAGGCTTGTGAAATGCAAGAAGGACTTTCTTCTCCGTTGGTTCAATTTTTTTCCCGTCTATCTTTATTACACAGGTATCCTCTACCTGCATACCTGGCACCGCTTTTACCTGATCCACTTCCACCCTTCCGGCTTCAATGAGACGGTCCGCCTCCCGGCGGGAACAGATTCCCGCATCACTGAGATATTTATTTAAACGCATATTTTCTTCGCCCTTCCGTCTTCATTCTGTGAAATTTTATTATAACACATTTGTTTCTCTCTTGTCTTGCTATTTTAACAGTATTCAAGGTATAATAGAAGACAAAATACATAAAGAGGAGTTATCTATGAAGTTTACAATAAAAGGGGTATGTTATACCCTCCTTGTCATTCTCTTTGGCTTTTTTCTTCTGATTTTTCCTTCTTTTGTGATGAATAGAATCAAAAACTATATGATCATGCTGGATAATGAAAAAGAAAGCCAACTGGAGGATCACTGGATATTTAATGATACCGGCCGCCGTTTTGAATATCACGACGGTACCTTTGCTCAGAACACCAGTCAGGAAATAGATGGGGTCACCTATTACTTTGATGAAAAAGGGTATGTAAGGACAGGGTGGGTCCAGGAAATGGGAAACCTTTATTACCGGAATCCTGACGGCACCCCGGAAACCGGATGGTTTGAAGACGATCAGGGAAAATATTATCTGGATGAAAACGGAGCTCCGAAAACCGGCTGGGCAGAAATCGATGGAAAAAAATATTACTTTTCTTCCTTAGGTGTCATGGCGGTTGGTTTTACAGAAATTGATGGAAAAGAGTACCTGTTTTCCGATGATGGTTCCGTATCTCCCGGATGGACAGATAAAGACGGCAAGAAATATCATCTGGATGAAAACGGAGCTATCACAACAGGTATGAAAGAAATCGATGGAAAAACTTATTTCTTCCGTGAAGACGGATCTATGGCTACCGGATGGATCCGTAACGGCGGCGGCCGCTATTATATGACCCAGGACGGCTCCATGGCTAAAAACACCTGGGTGGATGAGGGAAATCAACGGCATTATGTAGGCGCCGATGGAAAAGAACAGACCGGATGGATCACGGTAAACGGCAAGCGATATTATCTTACCACGGAAGGAATCCTGGCTGACTCCGGCTGGATGAAGCAGAATAATAAATGGTATTTTATTGATTCGGACGGAAGTGCGAAAACCGGTCTTTTTGAAAGTGAGGGAAAATGGTATTTTCTGACCCAGGACGGAAAACTTCAGGAAGGCTGGGTAACCTCCCAGGGGAAAAAATACTATCTGGCCAATGGCCAGCTGATGACCGGCTGGAGAAAGATCAAAGACAAGCAATATTATTTCTACAACGATGGATCTATGGCTACCGGATGGATCACCATAGAAGGGAAGTCCTATTTTCTTAAAGAAGACGGAAGTCTGGATACTTCTGCTATGCAGGAAGCAAAATAATCAGTCTCATCAAAAAACGGGAGGCACCTTTTGGTGTCTCCCATTTCATTCTCACTGAAGCAGATCAGCATGTATATAGGCTTCCTCACCCTCATATTCTACCTTGATCCACTCATCATCCACATTTTCCAGCTTTTTAACCTGGTCCCCTGCCTGCAGTCTTCCTAATATCTGAGAAGAAGTAGTTGCGTCAGCCCTCACATTGCAGTCTTGAGAAGCTGTAAGCATTTCTCCGTCATCCGCCATAAGAGCTGTATTGGTTTCTTCTCCCAGCTGTTCAAGATAAGCGTTCAGCTCCTCATCTGACTCCAGCGCCAGATCATATTTCTCCTCTTCCTGAGAAATGAGCTCCTGTACATCCTCTTCCTGTCTGGTCTTCTCCAGACATTCCTGAACTTCTTCATCAGACTCGTCGTTGTGAATCAGCCAGTCTCCGTTTTCATTCTTTATCACATAGAGTTCAGACAATCCGGGAGCCGGAGTATCGATCCCCTGAAATTTCAGATCATAAGAAGCAAACACTACATAGCTGTTTTCATCCAGCCCCTTCTTGGTATAAACCTGAACATTGTCATAGCTTTCTATATATGTGGCATTAGCAACCTTCGTCTCGTCAGTGGTGCTGAAATTATCTGTCAGTTCTTTCATGGCATCTGTGTCTTTTTGTCCCCACGCTGCATAAAAGGACTCAATCAGGGTATTCACTTCAGGGTACGCATTTTCTTCAAGAGCATTGGTATCGGTATTTTCCACCTCTTCCTCATTGGTATCGTCCGAGGAATTATTCTCTTGTTCTGTTTGTTGTGCATCCGGTGCAGGATCGCTGCGGAAAATACCGATCAGCGCACGGCCTCCGAAAAACAGAATAAGCAAAACTGCCAGAATCGCCAGACCCAGAAGAATATACCTCAGATTATCTGAGAGCCATTCTCTGAAATCGTCTAACATACCTGTCCTCCTTTATTCCCTTACTCCATGCTCTCCCCAAAGCATAAAACACACCCGGAGGGATTCGAACCCCCGACACATGGTACCGGAAACCACTGCTCTATCCCCTGAGCTACGGGTGCTTAACCGTTACATCTTGAATATCATATCACATTTTTTTCCGCTTGTAAAGTATTAGCCTGATTTCTGTCATTTTAACTGTCTTTTTTGGGAAATACTGCCTGTTTTCTATGAAAAATCAAGCAGTATTCCCCACCTTTCTACATCATCAGTCTTTCTTTCTGCCGGTCATAATAGTATACCTGATAGGAAAGAATTTCTTCTTCCTCCACCTGTGTCTGATTTACTTCCTTTACCATCTTGGCTAATTCCTCCCGGGAATATTGTCCCAGATCCGGGACCAAAATACATTCATGGATACTGCTTGGCAGCACATAGAAATTTTTTCTCAGAATTTTAGAAATGTGATTTAAAACATGGGGATACAGTAAAACTGCCGCTCCAAAACATTTTTCTTGGTTAGTAAGAACATACATGATCTCTTCTCCGTCATACCGGCATATATTCTCTCCTGTCAGCTCACGGATTAAAGCATCCATGCCCTGAAACTTATAAGGCAATTTTCTGCTGGTGTTCATTACCGCATCTTCCAGCAGCTGCTGAGATGTAATATTCCAGGAGTCCAGATTGCAATTATGGATCAGCATCGTCGCGCCCTGAAATCTTCCCTTTTCCAGCCGGTAATAAAACACTACCGCAAGGTCCAGATAAATTATATGGGGAACTTTCCTCAGCAGGATCCGGTTCATTTCATAATTGATCAGTTTAAAATAGACTTGCCCTCTCGCCGCCTCATAATTTTCAAAATAGTCCAAAGAAAAATCCACCTCTCTTTCCTGGCAGGCATTCCGCTTTAAAATTTGGTCCGCCGCCCTTTCAATGTCACCGCTGTTCTTCCAGTCCTCATAAAATTCCTGAAGGTAAATCGTGGGCGCAATGCACTCTTTCTCTCCCAGGATCACTACGGCTTCCGCCCTGATCCCATTGTTCTTTTCAACTGTCTGGATCCTGACTTTTATCCCTTCTTCCGTTTTCCGGCGAAGGCTGTCCAGCAGTTCTTTCTTGAATGTCTCATACTCCATAGGCATCCATCCTTTCTTTTTATTTTATATTTATACAGGAAGAATTTAAAAATCCTGAAAATATAAGCTGTTCTTGACGGGCACTTAAAATAGGGGATTATTTTCTGCGAATGCAGAGGAAAAGATAAAAGGCATAATATGACAAAAACTGCTGCAAAAAGCTTTCTGCAGCAGTTCTCTTAGGTTTCTTATACTCTGGACAGGTACTCTCCTGTTCTGGTATCGATCTTGATCACATCACCCTGGTTTACGAAAAGGGGCACATATACTACTGCACCAGTTTCAACAGTAGCCGGCTTGGTAGCTCCCTGAGCTGTGTTTCCGGCAAATCCAGGCTCTGTCTCTGTGATCTCCAGTTCTACAAATAAAGGCGGCTCAATAGCAAATACGCTTCCATTATAAGAACATACTTTGACTGTCTCGTTTTCTTTAACAAATTTTAAAGCGTCGCCTACAGTTTCCTTATCAATAGCGATCTGATCATAGGTTTCATTGTTCATAAAGTTGAACAGATCTCCGTCGCTATATAAGTACTGCATATCAACACGATCAATACGAGCCTGTGGGAATTTTTCTGTAGGTCTGAAAGTTTTCTCCACAACGCCTCCGTTAATTACATTTTTTAATTTTGTTCTAACGAATGCAGCACCTTTTCCCGGTTTAACGTGCTGGAATTCCATAATCTGTACCACATTACCATCAATTTCCAGTGTGAGACCATTCTTAAAATCTCCTGCTGATATCATAATGATATTCCTCCTTATTCGTCCATTGGGAAAAAAGCAAAATTTTTCCGCTGTACTTTATTCTATAATACATCCTGGTATTTTTCAACTGTTTTTTCGCCTTCTCAGCTCTTTCCTATAAAAATAAAGCACGATCTTTTCCAGCTTTCGCTTCAGCACGATCTGAATTTCTTCTTTAGGATGAATGGGCTTTACCAAAATATTATGCATACCCGTTCTTTTCGCACCGTATACATCGGTAAAAAGCTGATCCCCAATGAACACTGTATTTTCCAGATTGGTCCCCATCAGTTCCATAGCTTTCAGATAGTTTTTTCTTCCCGGCTTATGGGCGTTTTCAATAAAATGGACCTGGATATTTTTATTGAAGGAGCTGACTCTCTCATACTGATTATTGGAAAGCAGGCAGCAGGAGAAGCCAATCTCCTTCAGCCTTCGGAACAACTCCTCCGCTCTTTTATCTGCCGGCGCCCCGTGAGGCACCAGTGTGTTATCTATATCAAATATGATTCCTCTGAATCCCTGGCTATACAGCTTTTCAAAATCTATGCTGTAAGTGGAATCCATATATTCATCGGGAAAAAATCTCTCCAGCATACCGCCCGGTTCCTTTCTTTTCTTTAAAACCTATGGTAACAGCACCGGAGGATTTTGTCAAACTCAGCGTTCCTCCAAAGATACATAGGGCTGTTCTTCCAGAACATTTTTGTATGCAGGGCGGATGATCTTATCTGTATTGATCAGTTCTTCCATACGGTGAGCGCTCCATCCTACGATACGGGCAATGGCAAACATAGGAGTATAAAGTTCCAGAGGCAGTCCCAGCATGCTGTATACAAAGCCGCTGTAAAAATCCACATTAGCGCTTACTCCCTTATAGATCCTGCGCTCCTGAGCAATGACCTCAGGAGCCAGCCTTTCAATCTTGGCATAAAGCTCATAGTCCCTTTTTCTTCCTTTTTCTGCTGCCAGCTGTTTTACAAATTTCTTGAAGATCTGGGCTCTCGGATCTGAAATAGAATATACCGCATGGCCCAT
>DWYL01000065.1 GCA_019118685.1 Candidatus Blautia merdipullorum | reverse complement strand
AATTTTCTGACAAGCTGGATGAAGCAGATTTTATCGACGAAGCCTATATTATGGAAGTCAGCTCTCCCGGCCTTGGAAGGCCTTTGAAGAAAGAAAAAGACTTTAAGCGCAGCATGGGAGAAGAAGTAGAGATCAGAACTTACCGTCCCATAAACAGGGAAAAGGAATTTTACGGCGTCTTGACTGCATATGATGAGAATAGTGTGACCATTGACTGTGAAGGAGAAGAAAAGATTTTTCAAAAGGCAGATATCGCTCTGATACGCCTTGCTTTTGATTTTTAAATTTAGGAGGAAGTAAAATGAATACAGAATTATTAGAAGCATTGGATATTCTGGAAAAAGAGAAATCCATCAGCAAAGAAACTCTTTTAGAGGCTATTGAGCAGTCTTTGCTGCAGGCCTGCAAAAATCATTTCGGCAAAGCGGATAATGTTAAAGTAAATATCAATCCCGAAACTTGCGATTTTGGAGTCTTTGCAGAGAAAACAGTAGTGGAAGAGGTCCAGGATCCGGTGACAGAAATCAGCCTGACAGACGCAAAGATGATGAATTCTCAGTATGAGCTGGGCGATGTGGTGAATGTAGAAATCAAATCAAAACAGTTTGGACGTATCGCGACACAGAATGCGAAAAATGTAATTCTTCAGAAAATCCGAGAAGAAGAGAGAAAAGTGATTTTTAACGAGTACTATGCCAAAGAAAAGGATGTTGTCACAGGAATCGTTCAGAGAAGTATGGGAAGAAATTACAGCATTAATCTGGGAAAGGCAGATGCTATTCTTACGGAAAATGAACAGGTAAAAACAGAGATCTTCAAGCCCACAGAAAGGATCAAGGTTTATATCCTGGAAGTGAAGGATACCCCAAAAGGTCCTAAGATCATGGTATCCAGAACCCATCCGGAACTGGTAAAGCGCCTGTTTGAAGCGGAGGTTACAGAAGTAAAAGACGGTACTGTAGAGATCAAAAGCATTGCAAGAGAGGCAGGGTCCAGAACAAAGATCGCTGTCTGGAGCAATGATCCGGATGTAGATCCTGTAGGAGCCTGTGTAGGTATGAATGGAGCCAGGGTAAACTCTATTGTAGAGGAACTCCGGGGAGAAAAAATCGATATCATCAACTGGAGTGAGAATCCGGCTATTTTAATTGAAAACGCTCTTAGCCCCGCGAAAGTAATTTCCGTTATGGCAGATCCTGAAGAAAAAAATGCTATGGTGATCGTGCCGGACTTCCAGCTGTCTCTGGCTATCGGCAAGGAAGGACAGAATGCAAGGCTGGCCGCCAGACTTACCGGATTTAAAATTGATATTAAAAGCGAGACTCAGGCAAGGGAATCCGGAGATTTTGATTTCTATGAGCAGGAATATGAAAACGGGTATGATGAAGTTCAGGAAATTGAAGCCGAGATCCCTGAACCAGAAGATTATCCGGAATATAAAAGTATTGAGGAAGATCCCTCAGATGAGGAATAGGGGGAAAATATGGCATCAGTGCGGAAAATTCCTATGCGCAAATGCGTAGGATGCGGAGAAATGAAAAGTAAAAAAGAAATGATCAGAGTGCTGAAGACCACAGAAGATCAGGTGATCCTGGATGTGACAGGCAGAAAGAACGGCAGGGGTGCTTACCTTTGCTTTAATAAAGAATGCCTGAAAAAAGCTGTAAAAAACAAGGGATTGGAACGGTCTCTGAAAATGGAAATTCCTCAGACTATTTATGAGAATCTTGAAAAGGAGTTTGAAGAGCTTGAAAATACCTGAAGAAATAGCTCTTGTAGGGCTTGCGGCAAAAGCAGGAAAGGTGGTAAGCGGAGAGTTTGCTACGGAGAAGGCCGTAAAATCCCAGAAGGCCTCTCTGGTTCTGACTGCGGAGGATGCTTCTGAAAATACAAAAAAGAAATTTCGGGATATGTGCACATATTACCAGGTGCCGCTATATGTTATCGGATCAAAGGAGGAATTGGGAAAGGCCATAGGGAAGGAATACCGGGCGTCTCTGGCGCTGACGGATGAAAATTTTTCCAGGGCCGTTATAAAAAAGATTGAAAAGACCAGACATCAACAATAGAAGGAGGGCAATATATGTCAACAGTGAGAGTCTATGAACTCGCAAAAGAATTGAATGTAAGCAACAAAGAGGTTTTAGATTTTCTGAAATCAAAGAATATAGATTTAACCAGCCACATGAGCACAGTGGAGGATGCCCATGCTCAGATGGTAAGAGCAAATTTTAAGAAGGGGAATGTATCTGCTGCAGGCACTGGAAAACAGGCAGAAGGAGAAAAACCGAAGAAAAAATTTATTCAGGTATTCCGCCCTCAAAATGCAAGCCACATGCCGGAACGCAGGCAAAAAAACCGGCAGCAGGGGAGAACTGGCCAGGAACAGAAAACAGAAAATAAACGCCAGGATAATCGTCAGGGAGACAGCAGAGGTACAGCAGGCAGTATGAGACAGGAAAACAGAAATAATCGTCCAAATAACAGCCGGCATAACAATAATAACCAGAGTGGAGAAAACCGTCAGAATCGTCCGGCAAATAACGGAGAAAACCGCCAGCAGAGCCGTTTCCATAATAATGAAGGCCGGTTTAACAACCGGAACAATGGAGGAGAAGGGCGCCAGGGAGGCAGATTTGCCGGCGGTCAGGAACGTCAGAATAACCGGGGAGAAAACCAGAACCGCCAGGGACGCCAGAACAATTCCGGAGAGCGTCAGCAGAGCCGTTTTAACAGTGGTGATAATCGCTCCAGATTTTCCGGAGAAAACCGTCAGCAGGGCCGCTTTGGCGGAAAAAATGAAGGAAGAGGGGACTCCAGAAGAGATCAGGGAAGTAAATTTGAAAGTCCGAATCTGGAGTTTGTAGAGAAAGACAGCCGTAAGACAAACAGAGAAAATAAGAAAAAAGACAACAGAAGAGATGAATACCAGAACCAGAGCAGAAGGCCGAATCAGGGAGGCCGCCGTCAGGCACAAAGGATCCCGAAGGCCCTTCAGCTTCAGAAGCCTTCTTCCCATCCGAAAGAGGAGAAAAAGGAAGAGGTAAAGGAAATCACACTTCCAGAGAAGATGACCATCCGGGAGCTGGCTGAAAAAATGAAAATGCAGCCTTCTGTGATCGTAAAGAAACTTTTCATGGAAGGGATCATGGTTACAGTCAACCATGAGATTGATTTTGAAAAAGCTCAGGAAATCGCTCTGGATTATGACATTATCGCAGAACCGGAAGAAAAAGTGGATGTTATCGGGGAACTGCTGAAAGATGAAGAAGATGATGAGAGCACCCTGGTTCCAAGACCTCCTGTAGTCTGTGTTATGGGCCACGTTGACCATGGTAAGACTTCTCTTCTGGACTGCATCAGAAAAACCCATGTCACAGATAAGGAAGCCGGAGGAATCACCCAGCATATCGGTGCTTATATGGTTGACATCAATGGACAGAAGATTACTTTCCTGGATACTCCTGGGCATGAAGCTTTTACCGCCATGCGTATGAGAGGGGCCAATGCAACAGATATCGCTGTCCTGGTAGTAGCTGCAGACGATGGTGTAATGCCCCAGACTATAGAGGCTATCAATCATGCAAAAGCCGCCGGAGTAGAAATCATTGTTGCTATTAATAAAATTGATAAGCCAAGCGCGAATGTTGAAAGAGTAAAACAGGAACTTTCCGAATATGAACTGATCCCTGAGGATTGGGGCGGAAGCACGATTTTTGTACCAGTTTCCGCACACACTGGAGAGGGAATTGATACTCTTCTGGAAATGATCCTATTAACTGCTGAAGTGGCAGAACTGAAAGCAAATCCAGACAGAAGGGCAAGAGGTCTTGTGATCGAGGCAAAGCTGGATAAAGGAAAAGGTTCTGTAGCTACGATCCTGGTACAGAAGGGAACACTCCATGTGGGAGACTTCATTGCTGCAGGGGCCTGCTCCGGAAAAGTAAGAGCGATGATCGACGATAAGGGAAGAAAAGTAAAAGAAGCAGGACCTTCTACTCCTGTAGAGATCCTGGGATTGAATGATGTTCCCAATGCAGGAGAAATCCTGGTAGTGACAGAAAATGATAAAGAGGCAAAACATTTTGCAGCGACCTTTGTTTCGGAGAATAAAAACAGGCTTCTGGAAGAGACAAAATCTAAAATGTCTCTGGATGATCTGTTCAGTCAGATTCAGGCCGGCAATCTGAAAGAACTGCCGATCATTGTAAAAGCAGACGTCCAGGGCTCGGTGGAAGCAGTAAAACAGAGTCTGGTAAAACTTTCTAATGACGAAGTTGTAGTAAAAGTGATCCATGGCGGCGTAGGAGCTATTAATGAGTCGGATGTTTCTCTGGCCAGCGCTTCTAATGCCATCATTATCGGCTTTAATGTAAGACCGGATGCTACGGCAAAATCTATAGCAGAGCAGGAAGGCGTTGACCTTCGTCTCTACAGGGTCATCTACCAGGCGATCGAGGATGTAGAAGCTGCCATGAAAGGTATGCTGGATCCGGTTTACGAGGAGAAGGTGATCGGTCATGCAGAAATTCGTCAGATCTTCAAAGCTTCCGGTGTAGGAAACATTGCCGGTTCTTATGTGACAGACGGTATATTCCAGAGAAACTGCAAAGTGCGTATTTCCAGAGAAGGAGAGCAGATCTACGAAGGAGAACTGGCATCTTTGAAACGGTTTAAAGATGATGTAAAAGAGGTTAAGGCAGGCTATGAGTGCGGCCTTGTCTTCGAAGGTTTCAATGATATTAAAGAGGAAGATCAGGTGGAAGCCTATATCATGGTAGAAGTGCCCAGGTAGGCAGAAACCGGGAAGGAAATTATGAGAAAAAACAGTATAAAAAATACCCGGATCAATGCAGAAGTACAGCATGAACTGGCTAATCTGATCCGGGGAGGAATCAAAGATCCCCGAATCCACCCCATGACCTCTGTGACTGCAGTGGAGGTGGCTCCGGATCTAAAGACATGCAGAGCATATATCAGCGTATTGGGAGATGAAGAAGAGAAAAGGAACACTCTCCAGGGGCTGAAAAATGCAGAGGGGTATATCCGCAGACAGCTTGCAAAAACCATAAATCTCCGGAACACCCCGGAAATCCGTTTTATTCTGGACGAATCCATTGAGTACGGTGTTGCCATGTCGAAACTCATTGATGAAGTGAGCAAAAAAGAAGACGCACAGGAGGTGCAGGAAGATGGAGAAGATAACCAGTGAATTAGAAGGTGTTAAAACTGTGGGCATCGCAGGACATGTACGTCCCGACGGAGACTGCGTAGGGGCATGCATGGGCTTGTATCTTTATCTGAAAGAAAACTATCCGGAGATCGAGACCGATGTTTATCTGGAAGAACCTAAAACAGGATTCTCTTTTATTAAAGATCTGGATCAGATCAGGACTGAATATGATGAGAGTAAAAAGTATGACCTGTTTTTGGTCCTGGATACCAGTGAGAAGAACAGGATAGGAGTAGCGATCGCCGGGTATGAGAGTGCAGGAAAGACCATCTGCATTGATCATCATATAAGCAATAAAGGCTTTGGAGAGATTAATGTGGTCAGACCGGAAATCAGTTCTGCTTCAGAACTTCTGTATACTCTTCTTGAAAAAGATAAGATCAGCAGGGATGCTGCAGCGGCCATCTATACAGGGATCGCACATGATACAGGAGTGTTCCAGTATTCCTCTACGTCGCCTCAGACCATGAGGATTGCTGCAGAGCTGATGGAAATGGGGATAGACTTTTCCAGGATCATCGACCAGTCTTTTTATGAGAAAAGCTATGTCCAGAACCAGATTCTGGGCAGATGCCTGATGGAGAGCATTCTGATCATGGATGGAAAAGTGATCGTAGGATATGTGAGAAAGAGAGATCTGGAATTCTATGGTGTGGAGCCCAAGGATCTGGACGGTATCGTCCAGCAGCTCCGTGTGACCAGAGGTGTTGAAGTGGCGATCTTTATCTCTGAAATAAAAACCCAGGAGTTTAAAGTAAGCCTTCGCTCTAATGGAGATGTTGATGTTAATGCGGTGGCTTCCTATTTCGGCGGAGGCGGCCATGTGAAAGCTGCAGGCTGTACTATGCAGGGTTCTGTATATGATGTGATCAATAATCTGACCCGTCCTATCGCCAAACAGCTTAAAGAGAGAAGAACCCAGTTATGATGAACGGAATTTTGAACGTTTATAAGGAAAAGGGTTACACATCTCATGATGTAGTGGCAAAACTAAGAGGAATTCTGAAACAGAAAAAAATCGGCCATACAGGGACCTTGGATCCAGATGCTCAGGGGGTTCTTCCAATCTGTCTGGGAAGAGCCACCAAGCTCTGTGCTCTTTTGACAGATAAGAAAAAAACATATGAGACCGTTCTCCATCTGGGCATAGAGACAGATACCCAGGATATTTCCGGCCAGGTAAAATGCCGCCTTCCTGTAGAAGTATCTCCCAAGAAAGTGGAAGAATGCATTATGAGTTTTCAGGGAGATCAGATGCAGATACCGCCTATGTATTCTGCTTTAAAGGTAGACGGAAAAAAGCTGTATGAACTGGCCAGAGAGGGGAAAGAAATAGAGAGGAAACCAAGACCGGTAACTTTCTATAAAATAGAAATATTGTCTATGGAACTACCTTTTGTTTCCATGAGAGTGACCTGTTCTAAGGGAACCTACATACGGACTCTATGTCATGATATCGGGGGAAAACTTGGCTGCAAAGGCTGTATGGAGAGCCTTCTCCGCACAAAAGTAGACCGGTTCACCATTGAAAACAGTCTGAAACTTTCTGAGATAGAAGAATTAAATGCTTCAGGGAAACTTCAGAAATATATACTTTCTCCGGAGAGTTTCTTTTCTTCCTATCCGGAGGTAAGGGCAGAAAAAAAGTTTGATAAAATGCTGGAAAATGGAAACCCTCTCCCGTGGAAGGGAGAGATCCCAGGAGAAAAAGTCAGAGTTTATCACAGCAGGGGGATTTTTATCGGAGTTTATCAATGGCAGCCCAAAAGAGGCCAGTACAGCCCTGAAGCTGTTTTCTTCTCCCCACAGGACTTTCAATGACAGAAAGGAGAAGCTATGATCTATACTACACAGGTACCTCATCTGGAAAAGGAAGTCAGGAGCAGCGTTACACTTGGAAAATTTGACGGACTTCACAGAGGCCACCAGAAACTGATAAATCTTATCCGGAGAGAGCAGGGGGAGAAAAACAGAAGTGTAATTTTCACCTTTGATGTATCTCCCAGATCTTATATCCTTCATTCGCCGCCTAAGTATCTCCTTACTTATGAAGAACGGCGGGAACTGGCAGAAAATCTGGGAGTGGACATTCTCGCTGAATGTCCATTTACAGAAGCTCTGATGCATATGGAGCCGGAGGATTTTGTAAAAGAGTATCTGGCAGAAAGGCTTCATGCCCGGTATCTGGCCGTAGGACCGGATTTTCGGTTTGGCTATCAGCGCCGGGGCACTCCGGAATTACTGAAAGAATTAGGCAGGACCTATGGCTTCCGCACAGAAATCGTGGAGAAAGAAAAGTATAAGGGCCGGGATATCAGCAGTACTTTTGTCCGTGAGGAACTGGAAAAAGGACATATAGAAGAAGTGAACCAGCTGCTGGGATACACCTATTTCACAAAGGGTGAAATTGTCCATGGGAGACAGCTGGGGAGGACTATCGGGATCCCCACGGCAAACCTGATCCCTCCTGTTATAAAGAAGCTTCCTCCCAATGGGGTGTATATTACAGAATCCCTGATTCAGGGAAAAACTTATCAGGGGATCACAAATATAGGATATAAGCCTACGGTGAAAGAAAATTTTCTCGGGGTAGAGACGTATCTTTTTTCCTGCAATGCAGATCTGTACGGACAGGAAGCTGAGGTAAGATTTTACCGGTATCTGAGACCGGAGATCAAGTTTTCTTCTCTGGAAGAATTGAAATGTCAGATGCTGAAGGATATTGAAGAAGGAAAGAGCTACTTTCGGTTAAAAAAATAGCTGTAAGAGACTGATACATTTAGAAAAGAAAATGTACAGTCTCTTTTTTTGTGAGAAAATCTGCGGGGGACTGTGTAAATTTAAAAGGTAACCTGTAAGGTGAAGGTAGTTTTTGATACAAAATATTACATAAATTCGACATTTTTTGAATAAAGAGCTAATTAGTGAATAAGAATTTGATATAATAGTTTGGAATATACCCTCAAAATGCCGGAGGAACGGCTTTGGAATATTACTATAAAAAGGCGGGAGAGACCGATTATGAGAGTGGGAATTTGTGATGATGATGTCAGATGGTGTCAGACAGCAAAAGCGATTATCCAAGAATATGGAAAGAAAACAGATATGGAGACAGAGATTCTGTGCTTCAGACAGGAAGAAGAGCTGAATCAGTATACGGGAGATCCTCTGTCAGTAATTTTTATGGATGTGGAATTGGGAGAGAAAAGTGGTATAGATCTGGCCGGACAGGTAAACAAAAGATGGAAAAACTGCCAGATTGTTTATCTTACCAATTATCTGACTTATGCTACGGAAATTTATCATACTGCTCATACTTTTTTTGTTTTAAAGGAACAGTTCCAGGACAGGATAGGTGAAGTATTCGGAAAAATATTACATATCCTGGAGCAGAAATCGGAAAGTCTTGTTTTTTCTGTTATTGGAGGAAAGGAGATTGTTCTTGCTCCGGAAGACATTTTATATTTTGAACGCAGCGGAAGAATCACCAGGATCGTCACTGTATGGGGAAATTATGAAATATGGGACAAATTAAGAGATGTGATGGAGAGGCTTTCAAAAATAGATTTTGTCCGGTGTCATAATAGTTATATCGTATATATGCCTGCCGTAAAAGAAATGGAAAAGGGCTATTTTATCTTGAAAAATGATACGAAGATCATAATCAGCCGAAGCCATATCAAAATGGTGAAAAGTGCTTTTATGCGATGGGCGCTTACTCAGATTTCCTGAGAAGGAGGGGATAACATGCTGCCTGTTTTAACTGCCGGGATGATTTTGATGCTGCTCCTTATTTTGGCTTTGCATGGAAGAAAAATGAAAGAACTGGAAAGAGAAAATGAGATTCTCCAGTCTTATATGTATACAGTTGAAGAATTTTATCAGGGGATACAGAGCCGTATCGAGGCTTCCAGAAGATACCGTCATGATCTGGCTAAACATATCCAGACTCTGGAGAGGCTTCTGGAAAATCAAAAAGAGTCTGAAGAAATCCAAGTCTATATGGAAGGATTAAAAGATGAGTATGAAGAATTAGGAAGACAGCGGTTCTGCAGGGATGAGATCGTCGAGACGATCCTCTATATCAAGAATATGCAGTGTGAAGAAGAAAAGATTCCTACAGAGATCCATGTGGAAGACCGCTTTTACAAAGAAGTAGAAGAAGCAGATATGGTAAAGCTTCTTTATAACCTTCTGGATAACGCCATTGAAGCAAATCAAAGGATAAAGGAAGGAGAGACCAGAGGAATCAGGTTCTTAATGGAAAAGAAAGGGGAAAAGATATTGATAGAACTAGAAAATTATATTTCTTCTGAGGAAGAGTTCAGTTTTGCTACGAAAAAAGATAAACAGGCAGACCATGGGATTGGAAGTGAGATCATTTCCAGTATTGTAGATAAATATCATGGGACTCGGAATATAGAAATAGATAAAAAAAATAATCTGGTAACAGATAAGATTATGCTCCTGGAGGCAGAATAGCAATGGAAGCGGGAATACTGCCCTGGCAGGAGGCTCTGCGCCCGGCATTGATCCTGGGCGTTAATGCGTCAATTGCCACCTGCATCCAGCTGACTGCTCTGGAACGGAAAAGATCACCTTTGCTTCTGATATGCACCGTGGCAGCAAGATGTATCCTGCTGAATCTGTTGGGCGGGATTGTCTTCCGGGATTATATCCGCTGTCATCCTGCTTTGGATATTTTTTATGAGATTACCATCACTCTGCAGGCTCTTTTGTTATGGCTGGTCTTTTTTTATACCTTTAAAGGCAGCTTTTTGAAGATTGCAATGACCAGCATGGCTACAGAAATATATACCCTTATTTTAAATGCCGGCGCGCTGATATTGGTTAATTACCTGGAAGGCCGTCCCAGGCTTTTGGATAATACAGGGGAATTTTTATGGATGGATCTTCTGATCCCGGCAATCATGCTTATTGTTTTTCTGCCTGCCTATTATTCTTTAAGGGACAAAATAAGGGAAAACGCCTTCAAGGAGAAAACTCACAAAAAAAGATATTGGATTTTTCTGGGAATATATTTCATTTCAGGAATACTGTCCTGGTGGAACGGATATACGGATACAATGGGGCGGCACAAGTATACTTTTTGGATACTTTTTATTCTTTTGGCAGCTGGGGCAGGGATCACCGGAGCTGAGAGCTACTGTGCCTACATAAAAAGAATGGAAACAGAACACAAATTTTTAAAGAAGCAGCAGGAGCTTCTTGGACTTCACCGGAAAGCTATTTATGATCAGATCTGCCAGATGGAGAAGAACCAGAAAATGATAGATTCTCAGATGAAGGAAATAGAAAAATTAGAAGGGAAAGGTCTTTCAGGAAAAAGAGTGAAGGCATATCTGAAAAGTCTGAAAAAAGAATACCATTCTATTAAGGCAGGAGTATTTTGCAGTGACTGGAAGATCGATGTCATTTTGTATTATTACGCGGATTTTCTGGAAAAAAAAGAGATCCCCTATTCTTTTTCCTTTAGCTGTTATGAAAAAGGGTGCGTAGATTACGAGGTCATCGGAAACCTTCTTCTAGATCTGCTGGAAAAGGCCATAGAAAAGAATATGAATATAGATAAGAGAAAGAGGAAACTCTTTCTTACAGGAGGAACGGTAAAAAACCAGCTGGTTCTCACACTGAATACCGGCGGCACCAACAGGCTCTGGACTATAAGGCTGAAATCTTATATAAAAAAATATGGTGGAACATTATACTGTCAAAAAAAAGGAGAAGATACGGAAATAAAATTTATGATTCCATGCAGCGGATCCTACGGCCAAAAGATAGAGGATAACTTATAAAACTTTTTCTTTACAATAGAAAATCCTTATGCTATACTCAAAACGTTGGAAACAGCCGTGGTTCAGGAATTGGAATCTCCAACCGTTTCTTAATCATCGGCGATTATTAAATTTTATGGAGGAAAACGAAATGATTTCTAAAGAAAAGAAACAGGCTATCATGGCAGAATATGCAAGAACACCCGGGGACACAGGATCACCTGAGGTACAGGTTGCAGTTCTTACAGCAAGAATTAACGAACTGACAGAGCATTTAAAGGTGAATCACAAAGACCATCATTCCAGAAGAGGCCTTCTGAAAATGGTTGGACAGAGACGTGGTTTACTTGCATACCTGAAGAAAAAAGATATTGAGAGATACCGTGCTTTAATTGAAAAGTTAGGTCTCAGAAAGTAATCAAGATCAGGGTTGACGGGGCGGGAGAAATTCCGCCCTGTTTTATGTGTGATATGCCTATGAATCACGACGGTTCTCATGCCCTATGCCGAGACCACTGAAAAGAGCATTTATGGATTTTATGAAAAGTGTTTTTTTCAGTTGTTTCGGAGAGCGCTGCAGGACCGTATCAATATTTGAAAAAGGAGAAAAGATATGTATAAAAGTTTTTCAATGGAGCTTGCAGGCAGAACATTGACCGTGGATATCGGACGTGTGGCTAAGCAGGCAAATGGCGCCGCATTTATGCATTATGGAGATACCACTGTATTATCTACAGCGACAGCTTCCGATAAGCCAAGAGAGGGAATTGATTTCTTCCCCTTAAGTGTGGAATATGAAGAAAAAATGTATGCAGTGGGAAAAATCCCAGGGGGTTTTAATAAGAGAGAAGGAAAGGCCAGTGAGCATGCTATTCTGACTTCCCGTGTTATTGACCGTCCTATGCGTCCTCTGTTTCCAAAGGATTACAGAAATGATGTGACTCTGAATAATATGGTGATGTCTGTAGATCCGGAATGTAATCCGGAGGTTGTAGCTATGCTGGGATCTTCGATCGCTACCTGCATTTCCGACATCCCCTTTGACGGTCCCTGCGCGGCTACTCAGATAGGCTTGATCAATGGAGAATTTGTTGTAAATCCTTCCCTGGCTCAGAAAGAGATTTCTGATCTTCAGCTTACTGTAGCTTCTACCAGAGAAAAGGTTATCATGATTGAGGCAGGCGCAAATGAAGTGCCGGAGGCGCAGATGATCGAAGCAATTTTTAAGGCTCACGAAGTGAACCAGGAGATCATTGCTTTTATCGATCAGATCGTGGCAGAATGCGGAAAAGAGAAACATGATTATGAGAGCTGTGCGGTACCGGAAGAATTATTCGCCGCTATCAAAGAGATCGTGACTCCGGAAGAGATGGAAGAAGCGGTTTTCACAGATGAGAAGCAGGTAAGAGAAGAAAATATCCGTCAGATCACAGAAAAGCTGGAAGAGGCTTTTGCAGATAATGAAGAATGGCTGGCCGTTCTGGGAGACGCTATCTATCAGTATCAGAAGAAGACTGTCCGGAAAATGATCTTAAAAGACCATAAACGTCCTGACGGAAGAGAGATCAGACAGATCCGTCCTCTGGCAGCAGAAGTGGATATTGTTCCAAGAGTGCATGGTTCCGCTATGTTTACAAGAGGACAGACTCAGATCTGCACCATTACCACACTGGCGCCTCTTTCCGAGGCCCAGAGACTGGACGGGCTGGATGAGTTTGAGGTAAGTAAGCGCTATATGCACCACTATAATTTCCCCTCTTACTCTGTAGGAGAGACAAAGCCTTCCCGGGGACCGGGACGCAGAGAGATCGGACATGGAGCCTTGGCTGAGAGAGCCCTGGTTCCGGTGCTGCCAGGTGTAGAGGAGTTTCCATATGCGATCCGTACCGTTTCCGAGACATTTGAGTCCAACGGTTCTACTTCACAGGCAAGTATTTGTGCTTCCACTATGTCACTGATGGCGGCAGGTGTTCCTATTAAGAAACCCGTAGCCGGCATTTCCTGCGGACTTGTAACTGGAGAAACCGATGATGACTATATCGTGCTGACCGATATCCAGGGGCTGGAAGACTTTTTCGGAGATATGGACTTTAAAGTTGCAGGAACCCATGAAGGAATCACAGCCATCCAGATGGATATTAAGATCCATGGTCTGACAAGACAGATCATTGAGGAGGCTATCGCCCGGACCAGAGAAGCCAGAGAGTACATCTTGGATGAAGTTATGGCAAAATGTATTGAGAAGCCAAGAGCAACTGTAAGTAAATATGCTCCTAAGATCATTCAGATCCAGATTGATCCGGAAAAGATCGGGGATGTTGTAGGACAGAGAGGAAAGACCATTAATGCTATTATAGATGAGACTGGAGTGAAGATTGATATTGATGATAATGGAGGCGTTTCTATCTGCGGCACTGATCAGGCGATGATGGATAAAGCTGTGAAATATATCAATATCATTACCACAGATTTTAAAGAAGGACAGATCCTTACAGGAAAAGTTGTGAGCATTAAAGAATTCGGAGCATTTCTGGAGTTTGCTCCCGGTAAGGAGGGCATGGTCCATATTTCCAAGATCGCAAAGGAAAGAATTGATAAAGTAGAGGATGTACTTTCACTTGGAGACGTTGTGAAGGTAGTCTGCCTGGGAAAAGACAGACAGGGCCGTATCAGCTTCAGCATGAAAGACGTACCAAAGGAAGATTAAAAAGAGGGGCGGCATCGTTTGGGTGTCCGCCCTTTGTCAGATTATGGAGGAAATTATGAGAAGGATCGCGAAGTTTTATAAAGTGAGCAGGGAACAGTTTTTTGAGGGATGGATGGATACATTTCCCGGCACAGAGCGGGCAGATATAGAAAAAATCTATGAAAATATTTCTCTTCCCAAAAGAGCTACTGCCGGAAGCGCTGGATATGATTTCTTCAGTCCAGTGGATTTTCAGCTGGGTCCCGGAGAAACAATCAAAATACCTACCGGTATCCGGGCACAGATGGAGCCTGACTGGGTGCTGAAGATCTACCCCCGCAGCGGCCTTGGCTTTAAATATCGTCTTCAGCTGAATAATACAGTGGGGATCATTGACAGTGACTATTTTAATTCAGACAACGAAGGACATATTTTCATAAAGATCACCAACGATTCCAAAGAGGGAAAGACTGTCCAGGTCCAGGGAGGAACAGGATTTGCCCAGGGGATTTTTCTGGAATATGGGATCACAGTAGATGATGACGCTACTGCAGTCCGTAACGGAGGTATGGGCAGCACTACAGGAAAATAGAAACAAAAATCTTGCATATTATTTTGGGTTGTGTTAAAATATTTTGAGACTCAAAGTAAATATACAGAAAAGATCTAAAATTCATTATAGAAATCCAGGAGGAGCATATCATGATTGTTGAACCAAAGGTCAGAGAGTTTATTTGCACTACGGCACATCCCCAGGGCTGCAAGGAGAATGTGAAAGAACAGATCGCATATGTAAAAGAACAGAATATCACAGGCGGACCTAAAAAGGTCCTGGTAATCGGAGCTTCCACAGGATACGGACTGGCAAGTAGGATTACGGCGGCTTTCGGATGTCATGCGGCTACACTGGGAATTATGTTTGAGAAACCTTCTAACGGCAAAAGAACAGCTACACCAGGCTGGTATAATACAGCAGCCTTTGAAGAAGAAGCTGCAAAAGAAGGATTATACGCCAAATCCATTAACGGAGATGCTTTTTCTAAGGAAGTAAAAGAACAGGCTGTTTCTATGATAAAAGCAGATCTTGGAAAGATCGACATGGTGATCTACAGCCTTGCAGCGCCCAGAAGAACAGATGCTCAGGGAAAACTGTGGGTGTCTACTTTAAAAACAACAGATGAGCCTTTTACAGAAAAAAGCCTGGATCTGCGGACCAACACCATTGTTGCCAAGACAGTAGAACCTGCTGAAGAAGGAGAACTGGAAGGAACCATAAAAGTTATGGGCGGTGAAGACTGGATGGACTGGATCGATGCCCTGAAAGCAGCAGATGTCCTGGAAAAGGATGCGGTTACCGTGGCATACTCTTATATCGGACCAGAACTTACATATCCGATTTACTATGACGGCACCATAGGCCAGGCTAAACGCCATCTGACAAAAACAGCAGGGGAGATCAATGAAAAATATCAGGATGTGAAAGCCTATATTTCAGTGAATAAAGCTTTAGTCACCCAGGCCAGTGCGGCAATCCCTATTGTGCCTCTGTATTTTGCTATCCTGTATAAGGTTATGAAAGAACAGGGAACTCATGAAGGCTGCATCCAGCAGATCGCCAGACTTTTTAAAGATAAACTGCTGGCCGGCCAGGTACCTGCTGATGAAAAGTATCAGATCCGGATGGATGATTGGGAACTGGCTGACAGCGTACAGGATCAGGTGATGGAGCGCTGGGAGAAGGTAACTACAGAAAATGTAAAAGAAGTATCGGATATCGATGGATACTGGGAGGACTTTTACCATATGTTTGGTTTCCATTTTGATAATATTGACTACGCTAAGGATACTGACATCCAGGTGGAAATCCCAAGTCTGAAATCAGAAGCTGAGTAGTAAAGTAAACAAAAGAAGAGGCTGCCCTAGGGCAGCCTCTTCTGGACAGGAGATTAATTTTCCAAATCCTTTTCACTTTTTAAATTTGCAATAAAATCATGGAATGCCTCAGCGGCAGCCATATATTCATCTTCCCGTTCAATATTGCTGACCACAGGATTGTCTCCTTCTTCTGAAAAACGGAATAAATAGGTTTCCCCTTCAGGGCTTTTTCCGTTTTTGTTCAAAGGAACTAAGGCGATGTATTCTCCAAAGCCCTCTACAGGAAAAGTAGTGAGAACTGCACACTCCAGCACAGTGTCATCTTCTAGGGTCAGCTTGATGGTAGGATTCGGGACTCTGGGGATCGTGCCGGAATTTCCTCCGGCGCTGGAGCAGTCAGCGGTACAGGAGGCGCAGTCGCTGGGCTTACATGCTCCGATATCAGTTGTATAGGTTTCTTCGCTCATTTTCGGACCTCTTTCTTTTGTTTTTGTGATAATTAATATTTTACCAGATACCTTATGAGAATGCAATGCCGCTCCGGGCTAAAAGAATTTGCAATTTTATATAGGGACACGTATAATGAAAATGATCATACATAAGAGGGGGAACAGCAAATGAAAAAGGACACTTCCCATACCATCCGCAGAGCAGAGCATTTTAAGACGATTTTAACAGGAGAAGGATTTCTGGTAGGACTGATCGCCGGCCTGGTGGTGCTGCTTTACAGAGTATTACTGGAGTTTGCCGGAAAATGGATGGATCTGATCCTTCAATATGGAAGAGAAAATCCGGTTATATCCGGGGCCTGGTTTCTCCTTCTGGCTGCTATGGCCTGTATTGTAGGAAAGCTGGTGAAATGGGAACCTATGATCTCAGGCAGCGGGATCCCCCAGGTAGAGGGAGAAATGATGGGAAAGCTGAACCAGATATGGTGGCGCATCCTTCCTGCAAAATTTTTGGGCGGTTTTCTTTCTCTTCTGGCCGGCCTGTCTCTGGGAAGAGAGGGTCCGTCCATCCAGATAGGAGCTATGACAGGAAAGGCAGTGTCAAAAGCATTGGACAGAGGGAAGACAGAGGAAAGATATCTGCTCACCTGCGGAGCAAGCGCAGGTCTGGCAGCGGCATTTCATGCTCCTCTTGCGGGAGTCATGTTTTCTCTTGAAGAGATTCATAAGAATTTTTCTGTATCTGTACTGATATCAGTGATGACAGCATCCATTACTGCAGATTATATCTCCAGCCAGTTTTTAGGATTTCATTCGGTATTTCAGTTTGCCATTGTCAAAGAGATACAGCCCCGGTATTACGGGCATATTGTAGTGCTGGGAATTATTTTGGGACTTCTTGGAGCTTTTTATAATAAAATGACTATGTGGGTCCAGAGTCTGTATTATAGAGCAAAGGGACTGAATGAAACCACAAGGCTGCTGATCCCTTTCTTGCTGGCAGGAATTTTAGGCCTACTGGTTCCCCAGGTTCTGGGAAGCGGCCATGATCTGATTGAGACAGCGGCAGGAGGAGAGCTGCTGCTGGGAGCCTTACTGGGGCTTTTGGGGTTAAAATTTGTTTTTTCATTGATTTCCTTTGGATCCGGGGCTCCTGGAGGGATTTTCTTTCCTCTTTTGGTTTTGGGAGCGCTGATCGGAGGAAGCTATGGAACTTTTGCGGCAGAGTATATGGGAATGGATCCCTCCTATATCAGCAATTTTGTACTTCTTGCCATGGCAGGATATTTTACAGCCATTGTCAGAGCTCCCATTACGGGGATCATCCTTATTTTTGAAATGACAGGGCAGGTCAGCCAGATGCTTTCCATGTCCCTGATTTCCATTACTGCTTATCTGACGGCCTCCTGGCTCAGGTCAGAGCCTATTTACGAAAGCCTCCTGAACAGCCTGTTAAAAAGACGGGGGCAGAGTGTGCCGGAAAAGACAGGGGAAAAAATCTTGCAGGAATTTCTGGTCTGTTATAACAGTCCACTTCAGGACAAAATGATCCAACAAGTGGAATGGCCCAGAAATTGTCTGATCGTGGCAGTGAAAAGAAATGAGACAGAATTGATCCCAAAAGGCAGAACTATACTTATGGCAGGGGATATTGTGGTAACAATGTCTGATGAGACAGATGCACCGGCTGTATATGATTATATGGAAAAGGCATGTGCAGAAACAAAAAGCTAAAATAAAGATCCGCTATAAAAAAGAAATGAGGTGCCGGTTTGATTACAACAGGAAAAGAGAAAAGAGATAAAATACAGTCTTGTCTGGGACAGTCCTTCTGCCCGGGAGTGAAGAAAACGGCAGAAGGCTATGAATTTACCCTGGAAGTTCCTCAGGGAAGCAATGCGTCTCTGATTTTATACGGACAGGATGAAAATCAGAATATAGAAATTCCCTTTTCTGAGGAAAGCAGAGAAGGAAGCCTGCTTTCAGTGAGGGTAAAGGGAATACGGGAGGAAATCAAATATAATTTTCAGATTGACGGACAAATCATTCAGGATTCCAGAGCCAGATATCTGTGCAACGTACCGGATTTTGGGGGGAGTGATACCGGAACGCTTTGCTGCGGCTGGAAAACCGACCATTATGTCTGGAAAGAAAATAAGAGAGAGCCTGTACTTTTGTCAGAAACGATTTTGTATAAGCTTCAGGTAAGGAGCTTTACTATGCATAAAAGTTCAGGTGTACGAAAGAAAGGGACCTTTCAGGGACTGGAACAAAAAATTCCTTATCTTCAGGATCTGGGCGTTACGGCAGTGCTGCTTATGCCTGCCTATGAGTACAGAGAATGGGAAAGAATAAAACGGAGAAATCATCTGTACGGTTATATAGAAGAAAATACAAAAGACAAAGAAAAGCCCCGGATCAACTGCTGGGGCTATACAGGAGATGCTTGCTACTATGCGCCGAAAGCAGCATTCTGCGCTACGAAACACCCGGTGCAGGAATTTAAACATATGGTGGATGCTCTTCATCAGGGAGGTCTGGAATGTCTTATGGAGTTCTATTTTGACGGAAATACTTCCCCCTCAGAAATGCTGGATATTGTGAAATATTGGAAGAGAGAGTATCATATAGATGGTTTTCATCTTATGGGAACAGGAATCTGTCCGGAAATTTTTGTGAGAGATGCTTATCTTTCGGAAACGAAACTACTTTTTCATGAGATTGATGGAAAAGCTGTCCTGAGAGGAAGAGTGCCCTTCTATAAAAATGCAGGAGAATATAATGAAGGATTTCTTTACTGTATGCGCCATATGCTGAAAGGCGATGAGAACATGCTGGGAGAGTTTTTGTTCCGGGTTCGGAGAAATCCTCCTTTTAACGGAGTGATTAACTATATGGCCGACCAGGATGGATTTACTATGGGAGACATGGTGTCTTATGAAGAGAGGCACAATGAAGAGAACGGAGAGAATAACCAGGACGGGCTGGAGTATAACTGCACCTGGAACTGCGGTACAGAAGGACCCAGCAGAAAACTGGCTGTTCGTCAGCTCAGACTCCGGCAGCTTAAAAATGCTTATGCCATGCTGCTGTTTTCCCAGGGAACACCTTTGATCTTTCAGGGAGATGAATGGGGAAATTCCCAAAAAGGAAATAATAATGCATGGTGTCAGGACAATGAGACCGGCTGGATAGATTGGAAGGGAATAAAGCGAAACGAAAAGCTTCTTGCCTTTGTAAAGGAAGCCATTGGATTAAGAAAGAAAAATCCTCTTTTTTATATGGAGACAGAGCCCAAGGGAACAGACTATAAGGCTCTGGGCTATCCGGATATTTCTTATCATGGAGAGCAGGCCTGGTATCTGGAAAAAAACGGCAGTCAAAGATATCTTGGGATCATGTACTGCGGAGACTATGCCGGCCAGGACAGAGATTTTGTTTTTATAGCCTATAACTTTCACTGGATGCCTCATGAGATAGCGCTGCCGGGAGCGACTGGAGAAATTGCCTGGAAAAAGATCCTGAGTACAGACCAGGAAGAAAACAGCGGGTCTGATTCAGAAGGACAGCTCCTCAAGGAGAAGACCATAGAAATCCCCCCAAGGACAATCATAATTTTAGCAGGAAAGCAGGATGAGAAAGCATGCGGGTCTGGCAACATTTTAAGACGATTACAAGGCACAAGCTTTTAGTAATGAAATATTGCTTTAAAATAGGACTTTATAAACAAGGGATTCTTCACGACCTGTCAAAGTATTCCTGGACTGAATTTTCAGTGGGATGTAAGTACTATCAGGGAACCCGAAGTCCAAACAATGCAGAACGTGAGGCCACGGGTCTTTCTACCTCGTGGATCCATCATTATGGAAGAAATAAACATCATTTTGAACACTGGGTGGACTATGGCATAGACTGTGATACAGTGATCCATGGAGTGCCTATGCCCAGGAAATATATTGCGGAGATGGTTATGGACAGGATCAGCGCTTCCAGAAACTATCATCCGGATACATATACAGATGCGGCGCCTCTGGAGTATTTTCTGAAAAGTAAGGATAGACTTTGGTTCGTCCACGAAAAAACTAACGAAGATCTGGAAATGCTCCTCAGGATGCTGGCCGAAAGAGGGGAAAAAGAAACTCTGAAATATATCAAACATGTATATTTGAAAGGAAAGTAGAGAAGTTATGACAATGCAGATAGAACAGGTTAGAGGAATGATAGACAGCCTGTGGGGACAAATACCTCAAGAATATATGATTGTTTTTACTTTTTGCGGAGCGGTTTTTGCTCTTCTTAATTGTTTTATGGGCTATCGCCTGCGGAAAGTATGGGGGTGTCTTTTGGGATTTCTCGCAGGAGGAGCCTGCGGGGGCATAGCTGGTTATTTTTATACCAGCGACTGGATGCTGGCGCTGGCAGCCGGAGCAGGAGGCGCTTTAATCCTGGGATTTTTGGCCTGGGTTTTTTACAAGCTGGGAGTTTTTGTAATGTGCACCGGGTTTGTATATTTCATGATCATTTCATTTTTGGAAGACCCCTCTGCAATGTCGCATTTGATCGCCCTTGTAGTAGGTGTTTTTATCGGCACCCTGGCACTTGGATTTGAAAGACAGCTGGTGATCGCCATTACTGCTTTTTGCGGAGGGATCGGAGGCATGGGACTCCTTCTTTCCATGGCTGGGATCCAGTCAGGAGCCGCACAGCTGCTGCTGGGTCTGGCGCTGGGCGCTTTTGGAGCGTTTGTCCAGGCTCTGCCTTATATGAACAGAAGAAGCGCAGCTCCTCTCCCCGTGGGGCGAAAAAGAGGCCTGCCTGGCCGCCGGAAAAAAGTCGTGAAAAAGACAGTCCAGCAAAAAATAAATGGGGACAGGAGACCGGTAAACTCTAAAAAAGGGCCGGAATCTGCGGAGCTTAAAAAAGAAAAATCGGTTAAGGATCATTTTGATGCAGAAGATTATGATGACGAAGATCTGGAAGAAATCTATGAGGCCAGAGAAAAGGAAAGAAAAAAGCTGAATATGGACAGAACACAGGAATATATTGTAGGTCAGAAGCAGTTTGAAAGACCAAAATCCTCTAAAAACTATTCCGGACAGCCCGGCACAGGGCTTGACCTGGATGATTTGAACAGAGAACTTTCCCGGGAGATCCAGAAAATATACAACGAAGAGATTTCCGGACAGGATAATTGACAAAGAGAAGGAAGTCTTGTATACTTAGAAAAAGAATATTTTGTATATCAAAATATTTGAGATAAAAAATAATAGGATGTCAGGTCAAAGGCATCGGGGAGGCAACTCCAGCATTAAAAAAATAATAAATATAGAGGTAAAGCTATGACAGCTAGAATTATTGGGACGGGCAGCGCACTTCCTGTCCGCAAGGTAACAAATGATGATCTGTCCAAAGTGGTGGAGACCAATGATGAATGGATATCCAGCCGTACAGGGATAAAAGAAAGAAGGATTGCCGGGGAAGAAACAACAGTTTCCATGTCGGTTTCTGCAGCAAAAAAAGCGCTGGAAGATGCGGGAGTAGATCCGCTGGAACTTGATCTGATTCTTGTAGGTACTTGTTCACCGGATTATTTTTTCCCGAATACAGCCTGCTGTGTTCAGAATGCTATTGGAGCCGTAAATGCTGTGGCCTTTGATCTGAGCGCTGCCTGCTCCGGATTTCTTTTTGGCCTGAATACGGTCCAGGCTTATATGAAAGCAGGTATTTACAAAAAGGCTTTGCTTATCGGCGCAGAGACTATGTCTAAACTGATCGATTGGGAAGACAGAAGCACCTGTGTACTTTTCGGAGACGGGGCAGGAGCCGCTGTGATCCAGGCGGAAGAAACAGGGATGATCGGTATGGTCCAGTATTCTGACGGAAAACAGGGGCCCGTGCTTACCTGCAGAGCAAGAGAAACCAGCAACTTTTTGTCTCCGAAGCAGCAGGAAACAGATTATATTTATATGGAAGGACAGCCGGTATTTAAGTTTGCGGTAAAAAAAGTACCGGAATGTATAGAGACCCTTCTGAAAAAAACAGGAGTCCAAAAAGAAGAGATTAAATATTATGTTCTTCATCAGGCAAACAGCCGCATTATTGACAGCGTGGCTAGGAGAATGAAAGAGCCGGAAGAGAAGTTCCCTATGAATCTTCACTTTTACGGAAATACTTCTGCAGCCAGTATTCCCATTCTTTTAGATGAGATGAATAAAGAAGGTATGCTGAACAAAGGAGACAAGATCATTCTTTCAGGATTTGGCGCAGGCCTTACCTGGGGAGCCTCTCTGCTGGAATGGTAAAATCCAGGAAGACAAAACAGGGCGGCAGGAAACAGAACTCTGAAAAAATTCATGAGTTTGTTTCCTGCCGCCCTTCTTTTATAGACTGGAGGCTATTCTAAAGAATAACTTCCAGTCCTACCTTCTGAGGCTTGAGACCGCAGGATTCATAGAACATCATAGCACTTTCATTGCAGCTCCATACATTCAGGGTCAGATTGTAGCAGCCATGCTCTCGGGCAAAGTCCAGAGCAGCGCTATACAGCAGCTTTCCGATATGTTTTCCCCGCATGGCCTCGTCCACGCAGAGATCATCGATATACAGAGTCTTAATGTCTGTCATGATATTGTGATCTTTATACTGCTGGAAAATGCAGAAAGCATATCCTTCCATACAGTCATTTTCATCTACTGCTGCCAGTATGGGACGGCTGCTGTCCTTTAAGAGAGCCTTTAATTCTTCATCGGTATACTTGCTTTTTCCCGGCTTGAATAAATCCGGCCTGCCTTTGTGATGAACCATAGCCACCTGAGCCAGCAGAGAGTGGATCCTTTCTATGTCTTTTTCCTGAGCCATACGTACTTTCATGGTCTTCTACCTCTTTTCCTCGGATTCTTTTGCTTTATTTTAGCATTTTTCTTTTCAGAAGAAAAGACGGGAAGGTTTATAAGCATTTTTTCATTTCTTCGTAAGTACCGCCCGCCTGAATATCCTCCAGGATGCTGACCACGTTTTCCTCGAATCCAGGAATCAGGGTGAGATCTTTCCCCCAGAAATCTGTGTTTGTGCAGACAGCATGTACCAGGTTTTTGATGCTGCAGTCTTTGTGCTGATAGTAAAATTCAAGAACGGAGCGGTCGTCTGAAATGACATAGCTGTCCCCATTTGGACGTACGGCCACAAGCCCTGCATCTGTTAATTCTCGGCCTAAATGATAGAACTGGATATAAAAGGCAAAGGAAGCAGTGATGCATTGGGGCAGTCTATGGAATTTTTCCACATATCCTTCAAGGGAAGGCATAACCCGGGCTCTCCATTTGGAAGTAGAATTTAAAGAAATAGAGAGGAGGGCATGGTCGATGAATGGATTTTTAAAACGTTCAGTAACAGCAGCGGCAAAATCCATACAGTCTTCTTTGGAAAGAGACAGAGTGGGGATGATCTCGTCATAGATGGTTTTATTCATAAAGTTTAAGATGATATCATCATGCATACAGTCTCTTACAATATCCTGGCCAGCGAGATAGGCTCCAAGTACCATGGAAGTATGGGCTCCGTTCAGGATGCGGACTTTTCTCTGCTTATAAGGTTTGTGGTTGTCTGTGATCAGAACAGGAAGACCGGCCTGGGCAAAGGGCAGCTCTTCTCTTAAGGACTGTGGCCCTTCGATGACCCAGAAGCCAAAGATTTCTCCTGTATCAATGAGATTGTCCTCATATCCGTTCGCTTCGTTAATTGCTGCTGCTTCTGCCCGGGGATAGCCGGTAACGATCCGGTCTACAAGGGTGGAGCAGAAGATATTTTCTTTTTCGATCCAGTGAATAAAATCTTCTCCCAGTTCCCATTGCGCTGCATATTTCAGAACACATTTTTCCAGCTCTTTTCCATTGTCATCAATCAGTTCGCAGGCCAGAATGATAAAGCCTTTTCCCGCTTCCTGGCCGAATGTCTGATAGCGGCGGTACAAGAACTGGGTCAGTTTTGCAGGATAGCTGGACGGAGGGGTTTCGGTAAATTTGCAGGAAGGGTCATAAGCGATGCCAGCCTCTGTGGTATTGCAGGTAATAAAGCGCAGATCCGGATTCTCGGCGCAGGCCATTACCTGTTCATAGTCACTATGTACATTCAGGCAGCGGCTGACGCAGGAGATGATTCTTTTGTCATTGACTTTCCGGCCGTTTTCAAAACCTCTTAAATATAAAGTGTAGAGACCTTCCTGCTCATTGATCACATCAGCCAGACTGAAACCGCTGTGATTGGCAATGGGCTGAACCAGTACAACTTTGCTGTTGAAGCCGGCTTTTTCATTCATCATATCAATAAAATAATCTACAAAAGCCCGCAGAAAGTTTCCTTCACCGAACTGAAGGATACGTTCCGGTGCATTTTCCAGCAGATATCCTTCATATCCCTGGTCCTTTAAGGTTTGGTAACATAATTTTTTCATGGTTATTCTCCTTTTATTTTTCAGATGGATACTGTGAGGACAGGTTTCTGGTTAAAGGGTTACGCCCTGTTTAAAAATAGCCATATCGTGGAAACCGGCCTTTTCGGATTTTACTTTTTCTCCAGAGGCAACAGCCATTACATAATCAAACAGTTCCTCGGAAAGTTCAGATAGCGCTTTCCCATCTACCATAGATCCACAATTAAAATCAATCCAGTTTTCCTTTTTGCGAAACAGAGCGGAATTACTGGATATTTTCACGGTGGGTACCGGGGAGGAAAATGGTGTGCCTCTTCCCGTAGTGAACAAGACGATCTGGGCCCCTGAAGCTGCCAGGGCAGTAGACGCCACCAGATCGTTTCCCGGGGCGCTCAAAAGATTCAGACCTTTTTCCTTAACCTGCTCACCATAGGAGAGAACCCCCCGTACAGGAGCGCTGCCGGACTTTTGGGTGCATCCCAGGGATTTATCCTCCAGGGTAGAGATTCCTCCTTTTTTGTTCCCGGGAGAGGGATTCTCATAGATCGTCTGGTTGTGACTCTTAAAGTAATTTTTAAAATCATTGATAAGGGTTACAGTTTTTTCAAAAAGCTCTTGATCTTCACAGCGGTTCATGAGGAGAGTCTCTGCTCCGAACATTTCCGGAACTTCTGTAAGAATGGTGGTGCCGCCTTTAGAGATCAGAAGATCAGAAAAGCCGCCTACCACAGGATTGGCAGTGATTCCGGAGAGACCGTCTGATCCTCCGCATTTCATGCCGATGATCAGCTGATCACAATTTACAGGCTCCCTTTCTAAGACAGAAACATAGTCAGCCAGTTCACCAACCAGACGCAGTCCCTCAGAAATCTCATCTTCAGAATCCTGACAGGAAAGAAACTTTATTCTTTTGTCATTATAAGGTCCAATATAGCTTTTCAGAACTTCTATATTGCTGTTTTCACAGCCAAGTCCAAGGACAAGAACTCCTCCTGCATTGGGGTGCCGGATCAAATCCGTCAGGATTTTTCTGGTGTTTTCCTGGTCATCCCCCATCTGCGAGCAGCCGTAAGGGTGGGGAAAGGCAGCTATAGCATCGATATTTCCCTTTACAAGAGACTGTGCCTTCTTTTCTATGGCTTGTGCTACGTTGTTAACACAGCCTACTGTGGGAATGATCCAGATTTCATTTCGTACGCCAGCCCGTCCGTCTTCTCTTTTATATCCTTGAAAGAACCGTCCTTCGGTGGGAGAAAGGGGGTTAGCCTGCCTGTTATAAGTATAAGTAAGAAGATCTCCCAGAGCTGTTTTCATGTTGTGAACGTGGATCCAGGATCCTGTTCTGACAGACTCTTTTGTGAGCCCGATAGGGTGACCGTACTTTATGACCGGATCTCCGGAACCAAGATCTGAAAGCGCAAATTTATGTCCCTGGGGAATATCCTCTAAAAGAAGGATTTCCTGTCCGTTGATTGATACGGTGGTTTTCGCCGGCAAAGGGATAAGAGCTACTGCTACATTATCCATTGGATGGATTTTGATGAATTTTTCCATATTTCTATTTTCCTCCTGAAATAACGGAAATAAAAGAAATGTAAGTGCTTACATTAAATGGACAGCAAAGGGAGGGAAAAGAATACATGAACATTTATGATATTGCAGAATTGTCAGGAGTATCCATCGCAACTGTTTCAAGGGTAGTGAACGACAGCCCGAAAGTCAGTGAGAAGACAAAGATGAAAGTCAGAGCGGTCATGGAAGCAAATAATTATACCCCGAATGTGTTTGCAAGAGGGCTGGGGTTGAATTCCATGAAAACAGTAGGGATTGTATGTCCGGATGTATCCGACGACTATATGGCCGGGTCAGTTGCCTATCTGGAAAAAAGGCTCCGGAGTTACGGATATGATTGTATATTATATTGCAGCGGCTACGAATATGAAGATAAAGCAGCTGCGGTGCATTTAATACTGCAGAAACGGATCGACGCTCTTTTTCTGGTCGGCTCTCATTATGCCGGAAACGGAAAAGGAAATGATGTGGATTATGTCAGGGAGGCCGCAGATACCATACCGGTTTTTCTAATCAATGGTTACGTCCGCTGTCCGGGAGTATATTGCGTACTTTCTGATAATTATCAGGCAGTATATGATGCGGTTTCTGCACTTACTGAAGCGGGGAAAAAAAGTATTCTTTTTCTGTACGATTCCAATTCTTACAGTACTATGGAAAAAATGCGCGGATATGAAGATGCCCTGAGAGATAATGGTCTTTCTGTAACAGAAGAACAGAAGATCTTTGTTCAGAATAAAATTCTGACAGTCCGGGATATGCTTCTGGAAAAAGAGGAGTTGGAGTTTGATGCTGTGGCAGCTACAGATGACGGATTAGCAATAGGAGCCTTAAAATATGCCAGGAAGAAGAAATTATCTGTTCCCGGCGATATTAGCATTATAGGCTTTAATAATTCGGAACTGTCTGTTTGCTGTGAACCGGAGCTGTCTTCTATAGACAGCCGGAGTGAGATGCTTTGCAAAACAGCGGTAGATTCTATGATAGCCCTGCTCAAGGGACGTCCTGTCAGACACAAAAAAGTGGTTCCCTGCCGTCTTGTTAAGCGTCATACTACAAATTTTTAATATGGAAGGAAAAGATCATGAAAGGTTTAAAAAGAATTTTAGCCGCAGCTTTATGTGCCGCCATAGGTGTCACTACCATGCTTGGTATGAGCGGCTGCTCTTCCGTCACCGGAGGAAAAAGGATCATTCGTATCTCTCATGCACAGTCCGAAACCCATCCGGAACATATCGGACTTTTGAAATTCAAGGAATACGTGGAGGAAAATCTGGGAGATAAGTACGAAGTACAGATTTTCCCCAACGAAATCCTGGGCGCCGCTCAAAGAGCTATTGAGCTGACCCAGACAGGGGCTATCGACTTTGTTGTGGCAGGTACTGCAAATCTGGAAACCTTTGCAGACGTATATGAGATTTTCAGTATGCCCTATCTGTTTACCTCTGAGGACGCTTATCATGAAGTTATGAACGATACAGACTATATGAATCAGATTTACGAGTCTACGGATGAGGCAGGATTCCGTGTGCTCACCTGGTATAATGCGGGTACCAGGAATTTTTATGCCAAGACCCCTATTAATACGCCGGAAGATCTGAAGGGCCTGAAAATCCGTGTGCAGCAGAGCCCTGCCAGTGTACAGATGATGGAAGCCTTTGGCGCTGCCGCTTCTCCTATGAGCTTTGGCGAAGTTTACACGGCTATACAGCAGGGGGTTATTGACGGCGCTGAAAATAACGAACTGGCACTGACCAACAATAAACACGGAGAGGTGGCAAAATATTTTTCCTATAATAAACACCAGATGGTCCCTGACATGCTCATCGGAAATCTGAAGTTCCTGAACAGCTTAAGTGATGAAGAGCGTGAAGTATTTGAAGAAGCGGCCAGACTTTCTACAGAGGTAGAGCTGGAGGAATGGGACGGCCAGGTAGAAGAAGCTAAAAGGATCGCGGAAGAAGACATGGGTGTGGAATTTATAGATGTAGATATCCAGGCTTTTAAAGACCAGGTTGCCGGTGTTCAGGAGGATATGCTGGAAGATAATGAAAATATCCGCGACATCTATGATCATATCCAGGAAGTCAACGCAAAATATACAGATGAGGAGGCGGAATGATTATGAAAGCTTTAGAAAAAATCAGAAAAGTGATCGATGTTGTATTAAGTTCTGCCTGTGCCATTGTTTTTGCAGCCATGGTAGTGGTTGGTACATATCAGATTGTGACACGCTACTTTTTTAACAGTCCAAGTACAGTTTCCGAAGAGCTGCTGACCTACAGCTTTTCCTGGATGGCCCTTTTGTCTTCTGCGTTGGTATTCGGAAAAAGAGATCATATGCGCATGGGATTTATCGCAGATAAGCTCACAGGGGTCCCGAAGAAAATCCTGGAGATCGTCATTGAACTGATGATCATGATTTTCTCTGTCAGTGTTATGGTATGGGGCGGCTATACTATCATGCAGCTTTCCATGACCCAGGTTACAGCTTCTTTAGGCATACCAATGGGTGTGGTATATATTGTGGTCCCCCTTTCCGGTGTACTGATCGCAATTTATTCAGTTCTGAACATTATCGACCTGGCAATGGGAATTGACCGCAGGCCGACAGAGGAAGAATAGGAAAGGAGATAAATATGAGTACAGCATTACTTTCAGGTTTAATTATTCTGGTACTTTTGGTGATTATGCTGATTGCCGGCGTACCTATCGCAGTTGCCCTTGGAATTTCCTCCATTTGCGCGATCCTGCCTGTTATGGATACCAGCGTTGCAGTTCTGACAGGAGCCCAGAGAATTTTCTCCGGTATCTCTGTGTTCAGCCTGCTGGCCATTCCCTTCTTTATCCTGGCAGGAAATATTATGAATAAGGGCGGTATCGCAGTCCGTCTGATCAACCTTGCAAAATTAGTTACAGGACGTGCTCCCGGAGCGCTGGCACATACAAACGTTGTAGCAAACATGCTTTTCGGCGCTATTTCCGGTTCCGGTACAGCGGCAGCTTCTGCTATGGGTTCCATCATCGGCCCTATTGAGAAGGATGAAGGCTATGATCCGAACTTTTCTGCAGCAGCCAATATTGCTACGGCTCCTACAGGGCTTTTAATCCCTCCCAGCAATGTTATGATCACCTTTTCTCTGGTCAGCGGCGGCACATCTGTGGCGGCTCTGTTTATGGCCGGCTATATCCCGGGTATCCTCTGGGGACTGGCCTGTATGGCAGTGATCTATTTTATCGCCAAGAAAAAGGGCTACAGGAGCACCAGCAAGTTTACCGGAAAAGAAAAGATTAAAGTTCTTCTTGAAGCGATTCCTTGCCTGCTGCTGATCATAATCGTTATCGGCGGTATTATCAGAGGAATTTTTACAGCAACCGAGGGGTCTGTGGTAGCAGTGGTATACAGTCTGCTCCTGTCTCTGTTCGGCTATAAATCCATTAAGCTCAAAGAGATTCCCCGGATTCTCAAGGAAAGCGCAGAGATGACCGGTATCATTATTTTCCTGATCGGCGTTTCCAGCATTATGTCCTGGGTTATGGCCTTTACAAATATCCCGTCACTGGTTTCTGAAGGACTGCTGTCGATCAGCGACAACAAATTTGTGATCCTGTTTATTATCAATGTTATCCTGCTGATCGTAGGTACTTTTATGGACATGACACCGGCCTGCCTGATCTTTACACCGATTTTCCTGCCGGTATGCACAGCTCTGGGAATGAACACCATCCACTTTGGTATTATGATGATCTTCAATCTGTGTATCGGAACCATCACACCTCCTGTGGGAACTACCTTGTTTGTAGGTGTTAAGGTGGGAAAGGTGAAGATCGAGACAGTATTCCGCCAGCTTCTCTGGTACTTCCTGGCCATCTTTATCGTGCTGATGCTGGTAACTTATATCCCGCAGCTCAGTCTGTGGCTGCCAAGCCTGATGGGATATGTATAAAAGGAACACAAACTAGTTTTTAGAACTTTTCGTAAATATTGCAGGATATGTTGACAGATACCTGAAAAATTTTGTAAATTATTAGAAAAGGAGGTCTGTATTATGAAAGCATTTATGGATAAGGATTTTTTACTGAGCACAGAGACAGCCAAAGAGCTGTACCACGATTTTGCGGCAAAGGTTCCTGTATTGGATTATCATTGCCATATTAATCCCCAGGAAATCGCCGAAGACAGAAAATTTGAGAATATTACCCAGGTATGGCTGGGGGGCGACCATTACAAATGGCGTCAGATGCGTTCTAACGGAGTAGAAGAGTATTATATAACCGGGGATGCACCGGACAGAGAGAAATTTCAGAAGTGGGCAGAGACTCTGGAAAAGGCAATCGGAAATCCTCTGTTCCACTGGAGTCATCTGGAGCTGCAGAGATTTTTTGGCTATACCGGCGTTCTCAACAGCGAGACAGCAGAAGAGGTATGGAATCTGTGTAATGCAAAGCTTCAGGAAGATTCCATGAGCGTGCGGAACCTGATCAAACAGTCCAATGTTACCCTTCTGTGTACTACAGATGATCCGGTAGACGACCTGAAATGGCATAAAGTAATTAAAGAGGATGAGTCTTTTGACGTACAGGTTCTTCCGGCATGGAGGCCAGATAAGGCTATGAATCTGGAAAAACCAGGCTATCAGGAATATATCCGGAAACTGGCAGAAGTTTCCGGCGTGGAGATCAAGACCTTCGCAGATCTGAAAGAAGCCCTGAAGAAGAGAATGGAATTCTTCCACAGCATGGGCTGCCTGGTTTCTGACCATGGCCTGGACTATGTGATGTATGTGCCTGCTTCTGAGGAAGAAGTAGAGAAGATTTTCCAGGGAGCTTTGGCCGGAGCACCTGTTTCCAAAGAAGACGCTGCCAAGTTTAAAACAGCCTTTATGCTGTTCCTGGCTCCGGAATACGGGGAAAAAGGCTGGGTAATGCAGCTCCATTATGGCTGTAAGAGAGATAATAATAAAGCTATGTATGCAAAGCTTGGTCCGGATACCGGATTTGACTGTATCAGCAATTATACACCGGCCGATCAGCTGGCAGATTTCTTAAATGCAGTCAACGAGACAGGAAAGATGCCGAAAACGATTATTTACAGCCTGAATCCGGCAGATGATGAAACTATCGGAACCATTATAGGCTGCTTCCAGAACAGCGATGCAATCGGAAAAATCCAGCAGGGTTCTGCATGGTGGTTTAATGACAATAAGACCGGTATGATGAAACAGATGACATCCCTGGCAAACCTGGGATTGCTGGGCAACTTCATTGGAATGCTGACAGACTCCAGAAGCTTCCTGTCCTATCCGAGACATGAGTATTTCAGAAGAATTATGTGTGAACTGATCGGGGGATGGGTAGAGAACGGAGAATATCCGAAAGATATGAAGAATCTGGAAAAGATCGTAAAAGGAATTTCTTACAACAATGCAGTGAGATATTTCGGATTTGATCTGGAAACAAAATAAAAAACAACAGAAAAGTTCAAGGAAAGGCGGGAGCGCTTTTCTATGGAGGCTACAAAAGAGCCGCAGATCGGGGAAAGATCCCCGATCTGCGGCTCTTTTGCAGCCAGCCGGACGCAGAGGCCGGGCTGCCGGTGATATTTGTTAGAGGAAAGTTACTTCAGAGTTTCCATTTCTTTGGATACTTCTTTCAGATTTTCCCGGATAGAAAGGCCCTGAGGACAGACTTCTTCACATTTTCCGCATTCGTGGCACTGATCAGCCCGCTCCTTCTCTGTCAGATCTTTGAAATAGGCCTGCTTTGCTTTTCCTTTATTTCCATACATTGCCAGTTCGTTCCAGATATGGAAATTCTGGGGAATATTTACTCCAAAAGGACATGGCATACAATAGGCGCAGCCGGTACAGCCGTTTCTGGTACGCTGCTTAATCCGTCTGGCAACTTCGGCAACCAGTTCTTTTTCTTTCAGAGAAAGGGGATGGAAAGACTGGAAGGTCTGAAGATTATCCGCTACCTGTTCCGGAGTGGACATTCCGCTTAAAACCACCTTTACATTAGGCTTGCTTGCTACCCAGCGCAGTGCCCAGGAAGCAGTGCTTGCTTCCGGATTGTAATCTTTAAAGGGAGCTGTTACTTCATCCGGAAGAGAAGCCAGAGAGCCTCCCTTTACAGGCTCCATGATCACCATAGGGATTCCCAGTTCTTCTGCCAGGTCATAGCCTCTGTCTCCAGCCTGGATATCCGTATCTGCATAATTATACTGAATCTGGCAGAAATCCCAGTTCCGGTAAGTGAGGATGTTCTTAAAAGTTTCAAAATCATCGTGGAAAGAGAAGCCGAAGAACCGGATCTTTCCCTGCTTTTGGAGTTCTTCCATATAGGGGATTAGCTCCAGCTTTAAGGTCTTCTCCCATTTTTCTTTATCCAGACAGTGGAGAAGATAGAAATCTATGTATTCAGTCTGAAGGCGTTCCAGCTGCTCATGGAAGATTCTTTTTGCATCATCTAAGGAATTTACATCCCACATGGGAAGCTTGGTGGCAAGAAAGATGCTTTTGCGGTCATATTTTTTTAGAACTTTTCCAACGAAAGGCTCGCTGTCTCCGTTGTGATAAAGGTAAGCAGTATCTATATAAGTCACCCCAGCTTTGATGGCGGTATCCAGCATTCTTTCCGCTTCTGATTCACAGATAGAACCATCTGGATTCAAGGGGAATCTCATACAGCCAAACCCCAGAAGAGAAGGAGAAACTCCTAATTTTTCCATTGTACGGTATTCCATATCTGTACCTCCTGATATTTGTAAAAATTTTTTATGGATTTTACTACTAAATTGTAACATAGATACTGAAAAACTGTGGTAAAAATTTTGAAAAATTATCCGTTTTATAGAATTCAGCGGAAATGTATCTTATAATGTAGCTATAAAATTCCATTGTCTAAAAGGAGGAAGAATATACGATGCAGAATTTTACATACTATGCTCCTACGGAAGTGATTTTCGGTAAGAATGCAGAAGAAAGAACAGGCAAAGAAGTGAAAAAATGGGGCGGAAGCAGAGTCCTTCTGGTATATGGAGGCGGAAGTGTGAAAAAAAGCGGACTTTTGGAGAAAATCCAGAAGGATTTGACAAAGGAAAATATCCAGTGGGATGAACTGGGCGGAGTAAAGCCGAATCCAAGACTTTCCTTGGCAGAAGCAGGGGTGGAGAAAGCGTTGAAAATAGGTGCAGACTTTATTTTGGCTGTAGGAGGAGGCAGTACGATTGATACTGCCAAAGCCATTGCTCATGGTGCGGCAAACCCAGAATTGGATCTTTGGGATATATGGACAGAGAAAGTACCGCTGAAAAAAAGTCTTCCGGTTGGAACAGTACTTACAATTTCTGCAGCAGGAAGCGAAATGAGCGATTCTGCCGTTCTTACGAATGAAAAAATCGGAAAGAAAAAGGGACTAAGCACCGAGCTAAACAGGGTAAAATTTGCCATAATGAATCCGGAGCTGACATACACACTTCCAAAATATCAGGTGACCTGCGGGATTGTAGATATTATGATGCATACTTTGGACAGATATTTCACCCACAGCAAAGGGAATGAAATAACAGACGAAATCGCTCAGGCACTTCTGCGTACAGTTATCAAAAATGGAAGGAAGGCATTTGATAATCCAAAGGATTATCAGGCTATGAGTGAATTGATGTGGTGCGGAAGTCTTTCACATAATGGCATTACAGGTCTTGGTGCAGAAAAAGATTTCGGACCGCATAAAATCGGACATGAATTAAGTGCTAAATATGATGTGGCTCATGGTGCAAGTCTATCTGCCATTTGGAAAGCATGGGCAGAATATGTATATATGGAAGAGCCTGATCGGTTTGCTCAATATGCTAGAACCGTATGGGGGATTCAAGAGATGGATTCTGTAAAAGCAGCTTGTTTGGGAATCGAGGCGACCGTAGACTTTTTCCGCTCTATTCATATGCCGGTATCCATCGGTGAACTGGAAATTGGTGTAAGGCCGGAAGAAGAATTGGATGATATGGCGGCAAGAGCTACCGGCAACGATACATTTACGGTAGCAAAATTTAAGGAACTTCATGAAAAAGATATATTGGAAATCCTCAAAAAAGCGAATCATTAATTATTGACATATGATAATAATATGTTTATAATAAACATATGTCAATAAAAGAAAGGAGACCTCATGCCGAGACCCAATAAACCTAAAAAAGTAAGAAGCCTTCCGTTGTGCGACAGATTTTTTCCCGGAAAAGAGAACTGTATCAGCCATGAGATCCAAATGACCGTAGAAGAGTATGAAACACTGCGGCTTATAGACTATTTGGGGCAAAACCAGGAAGCGTGTGCTGCAGAAATGGGGGTGGGAAGAGCGACTGTTCAGGCCATGTATACAGAAGCCAGGAAAAAAACAGCGAGATTTCTCATTGAAGGAGCATCTCTTCGGATACAGGGCGGGAACTACTGCATCGAGGATCAGAGACAGGCCGGCGGCAGAGGCGTGAGAGGAGCTGACAAAATGAAAATAGCGGTAACTTATGACCAGGGACAGGTTTTTCAGCATTTCGGTCATACGGAGCATTTTAAGATCTATGAAACAGAAGAGGGGAAAATTCTTTCCTCTGAGATCGTGGATACCAATGGACAGGGACATGGTGCCCTGGCAGGATTTCTGAAGAATATGGGAGCAGAAGTACTGATCTGCGGAGGAATCGGCGGAGGCGCCAGAAATGCTCTGGCTGAGGCCGGAATCCGTCTTTATCCGGGAGCCTGCGGAGATGCAGACGCACAGGTTGAAGCATTCCTGAAAGGCAGTCTGGATTATGATCCGGATACTGTCTGCAGCCATCACCATCATGGAGAAGGAGATAACTGCGGACATCACGGTCATGGAAAAGAGTGCGGCCACGGATACTGCGGCCAGTAAAGAACTGCAGAACTCCCTCTGCATACAGAAAAATATGTGTGCAGAGGGAGCTTTTTATATGGTTTAATTCTTGAATGAGCCATCTTTGCAGCTTGCCTTGCAGGGCATGTCAAAGGCCGGATTAAAGGCATAGAAGTTTTTAGAATCCAGATTTTCCTGAACAGAGCGGAGCACTTCCCCAAAACGCTGGAAGTGGACAATTTCCCTTGCCCGGAGAAAACGGATCGGATCGATCACATCCGGATCATCTACGAGACGAAGAATATTATCGTAGGTGGTCCGGGCTTTTTGTTCTGCTGCAACTGTGAAAGAACAACATATCATGTAGAACAGATAGGACAAGCTGCTTTCACACACACTAAAACTGAATATTGAACCGCAAAGACGGCGTTTCCCACTTCCCACCCGGAAGAACAGGAACGCCGCTTTTTTAATGCCCTCATGTTACGCGGTAGGGGCAGAAAGAGCTTTGATATATAAGGCTTCCAGAGCGCGAAACCGGGGAAGCAAAGGAAAGATACCTTTCCCCTTAAAATCCGCGTTCTACTGCGTAACAAATCCACAGCAAAGGAGCTGATAAGCTATGGCAGTTTTCAGAGTGGAACGGAACACAGGATATACCGTAATGAGCAACCACCACTTACGCAACAAGGAGCTGACCTTGAAAGCAAAGGGCTTGTTGTCGCAAATGCTCTCACTTCCCGAAGATTGGGACTA
>DWYL01000064.1 GCA_019118685.1 Candidatus Blautia merdipullorum | reverse complement strand
GGGAGCCTGCCGCCGTACACATCGTCTGCTTTTTCACACAGCAGATTGAAGAGCTGCGTATAGATCATGGATATCAGGAAATTAAAGGTGCTGTCTGTGTCTGACATGATAAGAAACAGCGCTGTTTTCTGTTCTCCCAGTGTATCTAGTTCCAACTCATCATAAGCCGTGATCTCCCGCAGTTCCTGAATGCTGTATTTCATTGTGTGCTGCGCCGCATCAAGTGCATCCTGATGAAGCTGATCCGGCGTAATTCCATAATTCCGCATCATCTCATTTGTGATAAGAACCGTTGCATTTCCGTTCTCCGTTTCACCGAGATCAATCCGGTAGACTGCAGCGAGATCTTCCATTTCCTGATGCGGTACAGACTGAAGCATCTCAGCATTCTGATCTTTTCCAACCACTTCTACAGCGAGCATTTCTTTCACCGCACTGTAATCTGTAAGAAATCCCAGATCAAACTGTTCCCGTTCTCCCAGTGTTCCTACAATGGTATCTGCCAGTCTGTTCATCACTGCGGTAAACTGACTTCCCGTCTGATAATCCAGAAAGGCGTCTTCCAGATTGATGCTTACTCCTACACGGCTTCCTTCCGGCGTAACAGAGATTCCCGAATACGATTCGCCCTGCAGCTTGTTCACGGCAGTATCTTTGATCTCGGCGTTTTTGAGATCGTCCGTGAGAAAGTCCGGCAGAGCTTCTTTCACCTTTTCTCTGAATTCATTGAATTCCATACTGTTCCTCCTTCGAATCTGATTTTGAGATCGGATAGGGAAAGATTCCTTCCCCTATCCGATGCGATACCACAGACAGCTCACAGCTTTGCTGTTCGCTGTCCGTTGCCCGGCAAATGTCTGCTCGTGCAAGCACGGCAGCCGCTTACCGGCCTTATCGCACAAAAAATAGAGCACTCACGCATTTCATTCATTGAAAAAACATAAGTGCTCTATGTATTTATAACTGTATTTACTTTGATTTATTTTCATTAAAACAGGAACGTACAACTTTTTGATTAGCAGGATTTTTTGCAGAAATTTTGCTCTGATTAGCAGGAAGCGGTTTTTCATTAGCAAAAATCCTCTCATTTCTGCTAATTATTAGCAGCTAATGGAATTGTACAGTTCAGAGTCCGATTAGCAAATTGTGAACTGCTAATCGCCGTTAGGTTCAGTGTTCGGATTTTTCCTGAAAATGGAAGAAGCCGAAAACCTCGATTTTTCAAGGAATTTTCGGCTTCTCGGTTACGTTCCTGGGCGGATTCGAACCGCCGGCCTTCCGCTTAGGAGGCGGACGCTCTATCCTGCTGAGCTACAGAAACTTATATAAAAACAGCTTTTTATCGCTGTTTTTAACTATTTTATTGAACTGTTGACTTTTTTCATCTTTGACTCAGGCGGACGTTCCGACGTCACCTTAGGAGGCGCTTGTTATATCCATTTAACTAAGGGAACTTTTTTCATGCCCATCAATTATACTGCATTTTCATGGGCCTTGTCAAACACTACTTAGAAATTGATCACTCCCTGCATCCAGATATTTCCCTTGAATCTTCTTCCTACGGCGGGCTCTCCCACTACTTCTTTTACCGGCACGCAGACATCAAACGTCAAACCGTTGACCTCCAGCGTCATCACATAGAGTTCTTCCCCGGTATATTCATTTTCAATACTCTGGAGCCCCAGGATCTCGCCCAGGATCGAATATCTGTCGCATTCGATCCCATAGGGCATAATATACGTATCAACGATGGTAAATACGTCTTCTGTGATCAGTCTTCTCGATACTTTGGAATATGTATCAATATCATCCAGCGTCAGGCTTTCGATGGCCGCCGGATCTCCGGTGCGGGCCGCGTTCATAAGCTTCATCCGGTTATGTACGTCTTCTCTTTGCTTTTGTTCCTGAGATTTGTCTTTCCTTACCGGAAGGAGCACCGTGCCGCCATCGCACAGTCCCGACAGAGTGACGGATTTGTATTTTACAGACTCCGTCCTCTGCCGTTCTTTCAGATACTCCACAATATTCTGGAGATAGAAGATCAGACTGATGCCGATCTTCATATCTTCACAGATGCCGACATAGGATTCCCGGTCCATCCGTCTTTCGATATACACCTCTGCATTAGAGGTAACACCGGTGCCAAGAAAATATGGATAGTAATACTGCATATAAAATTCTTCATACAGATCCATATCTCCATACATGGCGATGCCTATGCCCGGGCCGTATTCTTTCTGAAACTCGCAGAAATCCATTTCATCATCCTGAGATACTACTTCATGATGATGAAAATGTTTTCTTGTTTCATACAGGATCTCATTTAATTCTGCCTTCCCGTTGATACTGCCAAAACCGATGGCTTTCAGATATTGATGCATATAAGTTTCCTTCTGGATTATTTGTTTTTGGGGATCAGAAGTTCCGTTCCGCCCATATACGGTCTTAAAACTTCCGGAATCCTTACAGTGCCGTCTGCCTGAAGGTTGTTCTCCAGAAATGCGATCAGCATTCTCGGCGGAGCGGCCGCTGTGTTATTTAAGGTATGAGCAAAATATTTTGTGCCGTCTGCCGCTTTTACGCGGATGCCAAGTCTTCTTGCCTGTGCATCTCCTAAGTTGGAGCAGCTTCCTACTTCAAAATATTTCTTCTGTCTTGGGGACCATGCTTCTACGTCGCAGGATTTTACCTTCAGGTCTGCCAGGTCTCCGGAGCAGCATTCCAGGGTACGTACCGGAATATCCATGGAGCGGAACAGGTCTACCGTATTCTGCCATAATCTGTCATACCACATCATGCTGTCTTCCGGCTTGCAGACTACGATCATTTCCTGTTTCTCAAACTGATGGATCCGGTAAACGCCTCTTTCTTCAATTCCATGCGCGCCTTTTTCCTTGCGGAAGCAGGGAGAATAGCTGGTCAGGGTCTGCGGCAGCTGATCTTCAGTCAGCATGGTATCGATAAATTTTCCGATCATGGAGTGCTCGCTGGTTCCGATCAGATACAGGTCTTCGCCCTCAATCTTGTACATCATGGCGTCCATTTCCGCAAAGCTCATAACGCCTGTTACCACATTGCTCCGGATCATAAAAGGCGGAACACAGTAGGTAAATCCTCTGCCGATCATAAAGTCGCGGGCATAGGACAGCACTGCGGAATGCAGTCTTGCGATATCACCCATCAGATAATAAAATCCATTTCCGGCCACTCTTCCCGCGCTTTCCAGATCAATGCCGTTAAAGCTTTCCATAATCTCTGTATGATAAGGAATCTCGTAATCCGGAACTACCGGATCGCCGTATTTCTGGATCTCCACATTTTCACTGTTGTCTTTTCCGATCGGAACGGAAGGATCGATGATATTGGGGATGATCATCATGTTCTTTTTAATATTGGCTTCTACTTCTTTTTCTTCTGCAGATAAAGCTTCTACGCGGTCTGCATTTTCCTGTACCTTTTTCTTCAGCTCTTCTGCCTCTTCTTTTTTGCCCTGTGCCATACAGGCGCCGATTTCTTTGGAGATCTTGTTTCTCTCTGCACGAAGCGCTTCTACTTCCTGCTTGATCTCACGGTTTCTTTTGTCAAGCTCCAGGACTTCGTCTACCAGCGGCAGTTTCTCATCCTGGAATTTCTTCTTAATATTCTCTTTTACGACGTCCGGATTGTTTCTTACAAATTTGATGTCTAACATGTTCTTCCTCCTCTTTCTTTACTCGTTGACTCCATATGCTTCCCCGTAGATAGCCTTATCCAGCGCTTCCGCCTCTTCTTCAGCCAGTTCTACAAAACTCTCGCCCTTCAGAATTTCCTTGACGTAAGTGTAGCAGCCTTCTCTGCTGTGCATGGCGTTCAGGATCCATCCACTGTTGTTGCCGTCCAGCATGGCAATGGCAAAACTTAATTTTCCGCCCATCTCGTTAAATGCGTCATACTTTACAATTCCCATCTTCTGATAGTTCTTTTCTGTATGCTTGCTCATTTCCCGGATATCCAGACGGTTCTGCTTTGTGATCTTTAAGATGGCCTCTACTTCTGAGAATCTTTCTTTAAAGCTCTCTTCCAGAGTTTTTCCATCTTTACCCTTCATAAACGTGTTGTAGCTGCTTTTTAATCTATTATACT
>DWYL01000063.1 GCA_019118685.1 Candidatus Blautia merdipullorum | reverse complement strand
ATCAGGGAAATCAGGCTGCTGTAGAGAATATGGGCTCTCAGCTTCTGGCTGTGAAAGATCAGGCTCTCAGCCATCTGGACGACAGCATGAGCACAGTGGAAAAACTGCTGGTGCTGAACGACTGGCTGGCAAAGTGGTCTACTTTTGATATGGCCTATATCATGAATATGACAGCTCCGGAACCGGTAGATTCTGGTATTGATCCTAATATCCAGGGACTTTGGGAAGGCAATCAGTTCGGACCTCTGTGCCTGAGAAAAGGTGTTTGTCTGGGATATTCTAATGCCTATACATATCTGGTTCAGTGGGCATTCCCTGAGATCTATAAAAATGAAGACGGCACCTGGAAAACAAAAGAAGAGCTGAACTATGTGACCAAAACTGAACAGGCTGTTGATGAAAATGGAGTCCAGACTCTGGATGCAGAAGAAAATCCTGTTACTGTAGAAGTGAAGGAATGGGATCCGGATGCAGCGTATATGGTAGACTATGTGCGTATCACCTATGATGCAACGGTTACCATGTTCGGCGAGCCTCAGGAGAACTTCGGCTCTGACCATTACTGGAACGCAGTAAAAGTTGATGGAAAATGGTACTATGTGGATCCATGCTATACAGATATTTATATTGAATGTATGATCCGTGAACGTGTAGAGACAGACGGAAACATGAACCATATGTACTTCATGGTAAGCGATGATACAGTCCGTCAGCTTTACGATGGATATTACGACTCACTGGATACTTTATATGAGGGAATCGCAACAGACCAGACTTATCAGAAATCCTGGATTGCTTATGCAAAAAGCCCGGTTGATGTAGTAGATAATGACTACTATTACTTCTATGATTCCACGGATCTGATCGAACTGATGGGCCAGTATGGCGGAATGGGAGGAAATACATCTACCCAGGCTTCCTCCAGAGCCGGATATGAAGATATAATGGGAGATTCTGAATATCAGCTGGTTTGCAGAGATGGAGATTCTGCTGATACAGCTAATGAATTTACAACATTAGTAAATTTTGTAGACGGCACTGTCCTTAATCCTTCAAAAGGAGAGATGGAAGAGAACGCTCTGATTCAGGAACTGTATGAGGAACATCTGGATTATCAGGAAAAATTCCCATCTGTGGCAATTTCCGGATCTGTTTATAACGGAGTATTCTACTTCAATATTTCAAACTGCATCCTGTCCTATAATCTTTCAACAGGAGAGGTTGCAAAAGTTATGGAGTACAATAAGGTTAGCGCACACAGAGACTTATCTGTAGCACTGGGCGGAATGGGCTTCAGCGTAGTTCCTGATGACAGTGAAGATGTAGATCTGACAGTATACAACAATCCTATCGCATCTATGACTATCAAAGACGATGGAAATATGTATGTATCTGTTGCAACAAACTATGGCTGGATTTCAGGTAAGACAAGCATGGAAGATACAGAAAATCTGGGCTATGCTTATCAGGAAACAAACTACAATCCTGGATACAACAGCTACTTTAATTACAATGATGAAATTAACGACAATGACGAGTTCATGTGGAGCGCTAATTTTGTAGACACTATTGCAATGTCTCATCTGACTGGCAGCGAACATACTTATGCAGATGTAACTGTTGCTCCAAGCTGCGGAAGAGAAGGCTTTACAGAAAGCCGCTGCACAGAATGCGGAATGATCGAGCCTAGTACAGAGCGTACAGATATCAAGGAAGCCTTAGGACATCACTATGTTCAGATGGAAGATCAGTATTATACAAAAGATGAAGATGGAAACTTCAATACTGAAACTGTATATATCTGCGCTGGCTGCTTAGACGCTAAATCAGAATTAGACGAGGGAGAGGTAGCCGGCGAACATACCTACGGCGAACCTACCTTCACATGGTCAGAAGACCACAGCGCTTGTACAGCAGATTTCAGCTGTGCAGTATGCAGCACGCAGAATCTTGACTGCCTCCAGGGCGTTGAGAGTCCGGTTCAGACTGTAGAGTGTACAGTGACAAGCGACAATGAAGGTTTTGACTGCGCAGCAGGCGGAACCATCACTTACACAGCAACCTGCGAATTTGATGGCAAAGAGTATACAACAGAAGAAGCTGTAGAAATTCCTGCAGGAGAACATGTATATGGCGAACCTGCCTTTACATGGGCAGATGATTACAGCACCTGCAAGATCACCTTTGAGTGTGCAAACTGCGGAACCACTGTTGAGGAAGACTGCACTGTAACATCTGAGACAACAGAAGCTACCTGCACAGAAGACGGAAAGAACATATACACAGCCACCTATACAATGGGTGAAACAACTTATACAGATACAAAAGAAGAAGCGATTCCTGCAAAGGGTCATGACTATGTATACACAGACAACGGAGACGGCACACATACTGTAACCTGCAATAACTGTGACCTCAACGAAGTGGAAAACTGTGAGTATGAGGACTATACCTGCACTAAGTGCGGAGCGGTTAATAACGACGCAGTTGCTCCGGTTGAAGGCTTAACTGCTACATCTGCTGGTAAACAGAAAGTAAGAATCAGCTGGCAGGCATCTGAGGGTGCTGACGGTTACCTGATCTGCAGAAAACAGAATGATGTATACGATGGAGTGATCGGCTACGTAGTTGGTGAAGATGTAACATCTTACACAGATAAAGAAGCCCTGGATACAGACTATAGCTTCTACTGGGTATTCCCATATGTTCAGGACAGTGAAGGAAATGTCATCGAAGGACGCTGCCCGAAATATGTATATGGTATGGGTGTTACAGCACCTGTTAAGAACCTGAAAGCTACTTCTGTGAATGACGGTGTTCTGTTATCTTGGACTATGAGCAATGATGCAGAGGGCTATCTGGTTTACGGTATTAAGAATGGCGGATCCTATTCCTACATTGGCATGGTAAATGATGGCCGCACACAGTTCAAAGATAAAGGAGCTTCCAGCACTGAATGGAGCTTCTACTGGGTATTCCCATATCATACAAATGACGACGGAAAAATGATCCCAGGAAGATGCCCGCAGTATGTATACGGCAGGGCCGCATCTACTTCCATTACAGACTTTAAGGCGACTTCTGTAGAAGGAGGCGTTGAACTGACATGGAATGATACCAGTGATGCAGATGGATATCTGATCTACGGACGTAGAGCAGGCGGAGCTTATGAATCTATTGGTATGACTACAACAGGTATGAAGTACACAGATACAGAAGCATCTGCTACAGAGTATAATTATTACTGGGTATATCCATATAAGACAGACAGCAATGGAAATGTTACTGTTGGTGTAGGCAGTGACTGTGTATATGCCATGGCTAAATAATTAAAAAGATCTTTGATCTGACAGTAAGGCTTTCTGCAGAGAAATCTGCAGGAAGCCTTATTTTAGTATCCCGCAGAATTTTTTACTTCCATAAAATGCCAAAAGAGGCTGGAAAGAAACCTGTTGATAATTATACAGGGAAAGCTTATAATCAAAGGGTATAATGTCAACTTAGATTTTCAGGAAGGAGTTCTTTAATGAAAAAGTGGAACAGAATACTGGCAGCTGCTTTGTCCCTCTCTATGGTGGGCGGAAGTGCTTTGTCAAGTCCGGCAGCTGTCTATGGAGCAGAAGAGTCTGCTGCGGAAATAGTTTCTGAAGATGGACAGACTTCTGTTTCAGAAGAAGGAACCCAGGAAGATTTTTCGGCCCTGGATCCGGACCCTGCGGCAGAAAACAGCTGGAGATATTCCGATGGACAGCCTGTCAGCATGCCAAGTACATATGCAGACGATCCGAATGCCTGGGAAAAGGTAGACGGACAGTTTGTGAACAGCAATGGTGAAGTGATCCCCGGCGCTGTAATGAAGGGAATCGATGTCAGCGAGCATAACGGAGAGATTGACTGGGAAAAGGTAAAAAACGACGGCATTGATTTCGTCATTATCCGCTGCGGATATGGACAGGATATGGAAAGCCAGGATGATGACTACTGGGAAGCCAATGTAGAGGCCTGTGAAGCCCTCGGCATTCCTTACGGCGTTTATCTGTATTCCTATGCAGATACCCTGGAAAAAGCACAGAGCGAGGCACAGCATGTACTCCGTCTTTTGGAAGGACATGACCCGGCATACCCGGTATATTACGATCTGGAAGATAACATTACTTTAGAACTGTCTGACAGCATGAAGACTCAGGTGGCCGCTACTTTCTGCAATATTATCACAGATAACGGATATGAGGCAGGGGTATATTCCAGTCTATACTGGTGGAACGACTATCTCACAGATCCTGTTTTTAATAACTGGTCCAGATGGGTGGCTCAGTGGAATCCCACCTGTGATTATCAGGGGGAATATGAGCTATGGCAGTGTTCTTCCACCGGCCAGGTAGATGGGATCGAGGGAAATGTGGATTTAAACTTTCTGATGGATCCAGATACTGTTAATACAGCTCCGGGAACAGAAGAAGAACCGGGACATGTGCTGTACAGCACTCATGCCCAGACCTATGGCTGGCTGGACGAGGTTTCTGACGGAGCGGTTTCAGGAACCACCGGCGAGCAGAAGCGTCTGGAAGCTATTGCCATTAAACTGAGCAGCGGCACAGAAGGAGGCGTTCAGTACAGCACCCATGTCCAGACCTACGGTTGGCAGGACTTTGTTTCTGACGGAGCAGTGGCAGGCACTACGGGAGAAGCTAAGAGACTGGAAGCCATCAAAATCCAGCTTACGGGAGCCGCAGCTGAGAATTATGATATTTATTATTCCGTACATGCTCAGACCTTTGGCTGGCTGGGATGGGCCAAGAACGGAGAACCGGCAGGCACTTCCGGGTATGCTAAACGTCTGGAGGCCATTAAGATCCAGTTGATTCCAAAAGGCGGAGAGGCTCCTGGAACTACAGAGGACGCTTATCTGGAAAATGAGGAAGAAGTTATCCCGGCTGCATCTGTGGAATACAACTCTCATGTACAGACTTATGGCTGGCAGGATTTTGTGGCAGACGGCGCTCTTTCAGGGACTACTGGCGAGCAGAAACGTTTAGAGGCTGTAAAGATTCGGCTGAACCAGCAGCCATTTTCAGGAGACATCCAGTATAGCACCCATGTGCAGACTTATGGCTGGCAGGACTTTGTGGCAAATGGCGCCCAGGCAGGGACCACCGGTGAACAGAAACGTATGGAGGCAGTCAAGATCCAGCTGACAGGCGAGATGAGCCAGAAATACGATATATATTACCGGGTGCACTCCCAGACCTATGGCTGGCTGGGATGGGCCAAGAATGGAGAGCCTGCAGGCACCTCCGGATATGCGAAACGTCTTGAAGCCCTTGAGATCCGGATCCTGCCTAAGGGAAGCAGCGCGCCCGGATCCACTGCAAATGCTTATTATGCAAAATAGAAATTTATGATCGGAGGACAGACCAACAGGATAGATTTTGTATCCTGGAGGGCTGTCCTTTTCAGATTCCGTATTAAAATTTATAGAGGGAAATGCAAAGATTAGAGGCAGATCCGCCTGGTTTGTGCTACAATAGAATCGGAGATACAGGGTGCAGGTAAATTATATAAAGCACAAGGGGGTATGTATATGAAGCTCAAAAAAATCATATGGATGCTGACATTTTTTGTCCTGGCCGGCACTGTGGCCGCATGCGGCCGGAAAGAAAAAACAGAGGAAGATACCCAGACAGTCCAGAATGAACAGGCCAGGGAGCCGAAAGAAAGCGCTCAAAAAGAAAAGGAGCAGGAAAAAGAGGTACAGGAACAACCTGAGGAGCCTGAAGAGGAGATTCCTGCCAACCAGAATCTCCTTACAGGGATCCCGGATCTGACAGACGGGGCTATTGGAAAAAGGCCGGTAGCGGTGATGGTGAATAATGTTTCCTATGCTATGCCTCAGTATGGAGTGGAAGAGGCGGATATTATATTTGAAATCCCGGTAGAAGGAGACGCAACCAGATTTATGGCTATGTATGGGGACTATACCCAGGTGCCCCAGATCTGTCCCATCCGCAGCTGCCGGTATTATTTCCCGGCTTTGTCCCAGGGATTCGATGCCTTCTATGTAAACTGGGGCAGCGACGATACCATCGGAGAGTATCTGGAAGCTCTGGATCTGGATCAGATTGAAGGAATCACCAATACAGGAGGGCTTTTCGGCAGAGATCAGAACAGGCTGAATCAGGGATATGCTCTGGAGCATACAGGATATTTTGACGGAACAAAGCTGCCTTCTTATATAGAGTCCCAGGGACTGCGTACAGATTTAAAAGAAGACAAGAAAGGCCCGGCATTCTTATTTAACGGACTGGAAGAGCAGCTGAAGCCGGAGGGCAGTGACTGTACAAATGTACAGATTAATTTTGGCGCCCAGTCTTCCGGATTTACTTATGATGCAGGGAGAAAGGTCTATCTGAAACAGATCAACGGGCAGGCCCAGACAGACAGCAAAACCGGGAACCAGCTTGCATTCACAAATGTATTTGTATTGGAGACCGATATCTCGGTGCGGGACAGTGTGGGACATAAGGAAATCGACTGGGACGGAGGAGCGGATTCCACAGGATATTATGTTTCTAATGGGGGCGTGCAGAAGATCATATGGTCCAAAGACCCCAATAATGAGAATTCTTATCTGAGATTTTATGACCAGTCCGGACAGGAAATTTCTATTAACAGAGGAAAGACTTATATTGCCCTGAATTACAAAAATCAGGCCACATTTCAATAAAACAGCAGCAAAGGAGAATGACTTTTTATGGTACAGAAAAAACAGGAGATCACCTACAGAGAACTGAGAAAGGAGGATTATCCCCGGATTGAGAATATTTTAGGAGAGACCTGGGGCTTTGCCAGAAGGTGCAGGGATCAGAAAGTTGCGAAACTATTGGAAAAATATTATTGGGCCAGTCTGCTGGCTCAGGAAAACTTTGCCAGGACGGCCCTGATAAACGGAAGACCTGTGGGAATCGTCCTGGCAAAAAAAGAAGGAAAGGGCGGCGCAAAACCTGGAATGAGACTTAAGAGTCTTATTTATGCCCTGAGGCTTCTTATAAACCAGGAAGGCAGGGAGAACCTGAAGGTGTTCAGAGAACTGAACCGTCAGAACCGGGAAATGTTTAAAAAGACCGGAGAGAAATTTGACGGGGAGCTTGTCTATCTGAACATTATGAGAAATAAAAGAGGCAGAGGAATGGGAACCAGGCTCTGGGAAGATGCAAAGGACTTTATAAAAGAAAACGGCGGTAAAAATTTCTTCTTTTTCACAGATACTACTTGTGACTATAAATTCTATGAAGAAAAGGGCTGTGTCCGGATCTGCCAGTCTGAAAAAATTTTAGATCTGGGAGGACAGAGAAAGCATCTGAAGCTGTTTATTTATAAATATGAATTTTAGAGATTGCTGATATATTATAAAAGATGATGAAGATAGCAGGAGGACTATTCAGATGGAAAAGTGGACGAGATTTTTTTATCAGCCATGTCTGCCCCTGGGAAAAACAGGAGCAAGAGTTACAGGAAGCCAGGAACATATCGACCTGTCAAGGAAAGCTGCCGCAGAAGGAATGGTATTGCTGAAAAATGAAAAGGAGTTTCTGCCTTTCCAAAAAGGGCAGAAGCTGGCCGTATTCGGCAAAGCCTGTGTGGACTATGTAAAAGGGGGAGGCGGCAGCGGAGACGTTACAGTAGCCTATACCAGGAACCTGATGGAAGGGCTTAGGATCAAAGAGCAGGAGGGAAAGGTTCAGATTTTCCGACCCGCTGCGGAGTATTATGAAAAGGAGGTCAAAAAGCAGTATGAGGAAGGCTATTGCCCGGGCATGACTGTGGAGCCCCGGGTTCCGGAAGAACTTTTGAGAGAGGGAAGAGCCTTTACGGATACAGCTTTAGTGACCATCTGCCGTTATTCCGGGGAAGGATGGGACAGAAAGAGCATTTTGGATACCACTCCTGACGCGGGAGAGGAAGATCTGGCCAGACTTTCTGCCAGGTTGTTTGAAAACGGAGATTTCTGCCTTACAGAGGCAGAAAAAGAAATGGTGGCAAAGGTAAAAAGCATTTTTCCAAATGTTGCGGTGGTACTGAATACCGGAGGGATGATGGATACTTCCTGGTTTAAGGATGATCCCGGGATTTCTGCCGTTCTTCTGGCATGGCAGGGAGGAATAGAAGGCGGACTGGCAGCCGCGGATATCCTCTGCGGAGATGTGAATCCTTCCGGAAAGCTGACAGACACTTTTGCGGAAAAATTGGAAGACTATCCCTCCACAGAAGGATTTCATGAATCTTTGGACTATGTGAACTATGAGGAAGATATTTATGTAGGCTATCGGTATTTTGAAACATTTCCAGAAGCCAGAAAAAAAGTGATCTATCCCTTTGGCTTTGGGCTTTCCTATACAGACTTTGAGATCCAGGCAAAAGATCTTACTGTTGGGGAAGAGGAGATAAAAATAAAGGTGGAAGTAACCAATCTGGGACAAAGAGAAGGAAAAGAGGTTGTGCAGGTCTATTACAGCGCTCCTCAGGGAAAGCTGGGGAAACCGGCCCTGGAGCTGGGAGCTTTCCAGAAGACCAGACTGCTTGCTCCCGGGGAGACTCAGACGATGAGGCTGTCTGTTCCGGTGTCCTATATGGCTTCTTTTGACGATCTGGGAAAAATCAGTAGATCCGCCTATGTGCTGGAAGCAGGAACCTATAGTTTCTATGTGGGTAATTCCTCAGAAAATCTGAAAAAATGGGACCAGGAGTGGAATCTTTCCCAGGATAAAGTTCTTTGCCGTCTGACAAGTAAATGTGCTCCCTGCCAGCTTCCAAAAAGGCTGACCGGAGACGGTTCTTATGAAATGCTGCCGGTCAGAGAAGCAGAGAAGGAACCTCTGGGACTTCCTAAACAGGATAAAGCACTGCTGGAGGGTATGGAACCAGCAGACCGGGGATACGGTCAGATGTCCAGAAGAGACAGAGACAAAAAGCATCTGCTGTCTGAAGTGACCGAAGGAAAGCTTTCTTTAGATGAATTTATGAAACAGCTTTCTGTGGAAGAGCTGGCAGAGCTTTTGGGAGGCCAGCCTAACACCGGCGTGGCCAATACCTATGGAATGGGAAATCTGAGGGACTATGGGGTGCCCAATGTAATGACCGCAGACGGTCCTGCAGGGCTGCGCATTCAGCCTCAGTGCCATGTCTATACCACAGCCTGGCCCTGCGCCACTATGCTGGCCTGCACCTGGAATCCGGATCTGGTGGAAGAAATAGGAGCTGCCGGAGCCAGCGAGGTGAAGGAGAACAATATAGGAATCTGGCTGACTCCGGCTATGAACATCCACAGGAGCCCTCTCTGCGGAAGAAATTTTGAATATTATTCAGAGGATCCTCTTATTGCGGGAAAGATGGGGGCGGCTATGGTAAGAGGAATCCAGTCCCAGCATATTGCTGCTTCCGTAAAACATTTTGCCTGCAATAATAAAGAATCGAATCGTAAAGACAGTGATTCCAGAGTTTCTGAGAGAGCATTGAGAGAGATTTATCTGAAAGGTTTTGAAATTGTGGTAAAAGAAGGAGATCCCTGGACCATTATGTCCTCTTACAATCTTATCAATGGACAAAGGGCTTCTGAAAATAAAGACTTGCTCACAGGAATCCTGAGAGAAGAGTGGGGATTTAAAGGCATTGTCACTACAGACTGGTGGACCAGAGGAGAACATTATAAAGAGACAAAAGCAGGAAATGATATTAAGATGGGATGCGGATATCCGGACCGGCTTTTGACGGCACTGGAGAAAGGACTGATCACCAGAGAAGAAATGGAAGTCTGTGCCAGAAGGATCCTGGAGATGATCCTGAAGCTGGATTAATATAAATTTGTAAATAGTAGGGAGGAGAATTTCATGAGTAACTATATGATTACATGCTGTTCCACAGCAGATATGCCTGCTTCATATTTTGAGGAGAAAAAAGTGCCTTATGCCTGCTTCCATTTTCTACTGGATGGGAAAGAATATCCGGATGATCTGGGAAAATCCATTTCTTTCGAGGACTTTTATCAGATGATCGCTGACGGAGCTCAGCCTACCACGGCTCAGGTAAATATAGATCAGTATATAAACCTGTTTGAGCCTATATTAAAAGAAGGACGGGATGTGCTCCATCTGGCTCTTTCCAGCGGAATCTCCGGAACGGTTAATTCTGCAAATATGGCGAAGACTCAAATGGAAGAGAAGTACCCGGAGAGAAAAGTTGTGGTGATCGATTCTCTGGCCGCTTCTTCAGGATTTGGACTTCTGGTGGATAAGGCCCTGGAAAATCAGGAAAAGGGGATGAGTCTGGAAGAGAATGCCCGTTGGATCGAAGAAAATAAAAATAAGCTCCATCATTGGTTTTTTTCCACGGATCTTACCAGCTTTATCCGAGGAGGAAGGATCTCCAAGGTGTCAGGATTCTTTGGGCAGGCGCTGAATATCTGCCCTCTGATGAATGTGAACAGCGAAGGAAAGCTGATCCCCAGAAATAAGTACAGAGGGAAGAAACAGGTGATCCGGGAAATGGTGAAGCGGATGGAGGAACATGCCCAGGGAGGACTGGACTACAGCGGCAAATGCTTTATCTCCAATTCCGCCTGCATGGAAGATGCCAGAAAAGTGGCGGATATGATAGAAGAGAAATTTCCAAAGCTTAATGGGAAGGTCCTGATCAACAGTATCGGCACTGTTATCGGAACCCATACGGGGCCAGGTACCGTAGCATTGTTTTTCTGGGGAGACGAGAGAACAGAGTGATTTCCCGCGGACGACAAGGAGCTGTCGCATTTGCGGCAGCTTCTGCTGGGAAGGTTTTTGACTGTCATGAATAAAAGGCATCATTCTGAATTTTAATTCTGAATGATGCCTTTTAACGTATTTCGTTATCCATTGGCGGATACCTCTTTTCGTATTTTTGTTTCAAATTGTTTTTTAAGGGATTTTTCTTAAG
>DWYL01000062.1 GCA_019118685.1 Candidatus Blautia merdipullorum | reverse complement strand
AGCGATCAGAGTGGCAAAATGAACTGCCGCTGCAAAGAGAAGGCCTGATGCGTCTTTTATGTTTAACAGATTCTCTATAATCGCCAGATGACCTGAGCTGCTCACAGGAATAAATTCCGTAATTCCCTGGATCAATCCCAGAAACAGTGCTTCGATTATTGTCATTGCTTTATCCTCTTCTTTTGTATTTTTTCATAATTTTCAACAGCTTATTTTACCATAAAATCTTTATCGGCACAACCGATAAAGTTTCTTTTCCGGCGTCAGTGATTTCTTTTTTCTATCAGTTCATACAGTTTCTCCATGGCCTCTTTGATCCCTCCTGTTTCATCTATAAGCCCTTCTTTTACTGCCTCATCACCTTCAAGCATAGTTCCTACATCCTTTACCAGCTGGGAGGTGTCCAGCATCAATTCTTCGATCCGCTCTCTTTTCATTTTGGAATGCTCTGCGATAAACCTGGTGATCCTGTCCTGAATTTTTTCCATATTACGATAGGTCTGCATAACACCGATAAACATTCCGCTGCTGCGCACAGGATGGATTACCATAGTAGCGCTTGGAACTATAAAAGAATAATCAGCTGACACTGCCATCGGTACCCCTATAGAATGTCCGCCGCCAAGTACCAGGGAAACCGTAGGCTTACTCATAGACGCGATCATTTCTGCAATGGCCAGTCCAGCTTCTACATCCCCTCCCACAGTATTCAGCAGGATCAAAAGACCATCTGTCTCCCGGCTGTCCTCAATAACCGCCAGTTTTGGAAGGATATGTTCATATTTTGTGGTTTTGCTGTTATTAGGAAGACATTCATGCCCTTCTACCTCTCCTATGATCGACAACAACTGAATATGATATTTCTTTTCATTATCTTCCAGCATAGCCTCGCCAAACTCCTGGATCTGCTGGTTCTGTTCCTGGACGGCTTCCAGCTTTTCTTCTTTCTTTTCAGACATAAAAATACCTCCAGTTTCATTTTCTGGAGGTATTATGTGTATCCTTATTGATTTTATTCTTCATCCCAGTTGTTCCATACATCAGTCACGTCATCGTCATCTTCCAGAAGATCCAGAGTTCTCTGAAGATTTTTAATATCCTGCTCATCTGTAAGTGTCACATAGGTCTGAGGGATCATTGCGATCTGTGCTTCTGCCATAGGAATTCCTTCCTGTTCCAAAGTTTCTCTTACTTTGCTGAAATCATCAGGATCTGTAATGATTTCATAGCTGTCTTCTTCCTCTGAAAAATCCTCAGCCCCTGCATCCAGAGCTGTCATCATAAGATCATCCGGATCCATTTCACATTCTTCTTTATCAATTATAATCTGTCCTTTTCTATCAAACATAAAAGAGACAGAACCTGGAGTTCCGATATTTCCATTTCCCTTTGTAAAGGCGCTCCTTACATTTCCTGCCGTACGGTTTTTATTATCTGTAAGAGTTTCTACAATGATCGCCACACCGCTGGGGCCGTAGCCTTCATAAGTCAGCTTTTCAAAATTATCGGCGTTTGCATCTCCTGCAGCCTTTTTGATCCCTCTTTCAATCGTATCGTTGGGCATATTATTGGCCTTGGCCTTGGCGATTACATCTCTCAGTTTGCTGTTATTAGCGGGATCTGGCCCCCCCTCTTTTACAGCGACTACGATTTCTCTGCCGATCACGGTAAAGATCTTGCCTTTTTTTGCGTCATTTTTTTCCTTTTTATGTTTTATGTTTGCGAATTTTGAATGTCCTGACATGTTTCTTCTCCTCTTTCTTCTTCGGGCAGTTTTTCTACCCTGACTTTTTGTATTGTATTATTTTCCACTCCAAGAATGGTAAATAAATAGCCTTTTGTCTTGATTTCTTTATCCTCTTCCATATTCGGCACATGTCCTAAAACAGAGGTAAGATATCCATTCAGAGTATCAAATTCTTCTGTCTCATCAAAATCTGACCCCAGCACCTCATCTACTTGCTCCAGAGGCGTAAATCCATCCATGATCAGGGAATCATCGGTCTGGACATGGATAAACTGTTCTTCTTCATCATATTCATCCAGAATATTTCCTACAATTTCTTCCAGAATGTCCTCCATTGTCACCAGGCCTGCCGTCTGCCCATACTCATCTACTACAATGGCCATATGAATTTTTTTTGCCTGCATGGCCTTAAACAGCTCATTGATATTTCTGGTTTCCGGAATATAGGAGGCCTCCCGGATAAGACCGGGAATAACGTTGATAGCCAGATCCCCGCACTGAGAGGATGATATCTGACGCATGGCATCCTTTAAATGGAGAATGCCCACAATATTATCCAGGTCTTCTCTATATACAGGATATCTGGAATTGCTGTTATTCAGCATAAATTCCAATGCATCCTTTAATGTGGTATTCTCATCCAGTCCATTAATGTTTTTCCTGTGGGTCATAATATCCTGGGCTTCTGTCTCGGAAAACTCTATGATATTCTGTATCATTTCCGCCTCATTTTCTTCAATGACCCCTTTTTCGTGTGCATCGTCTACCATAGAAATGATCTCTTCTTCTGTCACCTGGTCTTCGTGGCGATGAGGATCTACTCCAAAAAGCCGGACCACACCATTGGAGATCTTCAGTATGACAAAAGTCAGAGGTGTAAATAATCCCACAAAAAAACGAACGATGCCTGCCGTCCGATATACCCACCTATCCGGATTGTTGATAAAAATCTTCTTAGCTGAAACTACGCCCAGCGAAACCAGAAGGATCAGCGCAAAAACGACCACCAAAATAATGGAAACTGCCATGATCCCCCAATGAGGGACCTTCAGCTCTGCGGCCTGCGCGGCCCATCTGCACCCCTCATATACATAAGGAGTGATCCCGCTGATTCCTATGTAGCCAGTCAAAATACTTAAAAGCGTAGCTGTTGTTAAAATTGTGTTAACAATGGAAACCGGATGGTTCATTACCTTCAGAAGCCAGACCGATTTCTTATCATGGTCTTCCAAAGCTTTCTTCTCTATTTCATTTTCGTTGATTTTCTGCACCGCAGCACCGAATCCGTATAAGATCCCATTGATGATAATAAACAAGACAAAAAATATCAGAGCCCATAAAGGGCCGTTACTGTCGTCCATAAGTTTTTTCTATTCCTTCTTCCTGTATCTTTATTACTGCTTTTTGGCAGTTTACTTCCGGGCGTTCACTCATTCCTGCCATTGTCAAAGAACAGCTAAGCATGTCCTTTAGGCTGACAGCCCGCAGAAATAAAATACCATTTTCTATTACATTCGTCAAGATTTCCCGGCAAAAACCACTGTAAGAAAGGATTATGTAGGAAGTTCCAGGCTAATGCATAGGGCATGATTCACCTTTTGAAGTATCTCTGCATCCAAATGACATACCTTATCCCGCAGCCTGCGTTTATCGATAGTCCGCAGCTGTTCCAGAAGAATTACAGAGTCCTTTACAATAGCATAAGAGGCTGCGTCAATTTCTATGTGTGTAGGCAATTTTGCTTTATTCATTCTGGATGTAATAGCCGCACAGATCACTGTAGGACTGTGCTTATTTCCCACATCGTTCTGAATGATCAGAACCGGTCTGATGCCTCCCTGCTCACTCCCTACAACAGGACGCAGATCCGCATAAAAAATATCACCTCGTTTGATAACCACAGATTTCACACTCCGATTTTATGTTCAGTTTAAGAACGCCTCAAAACCCGGGCAGAGGCTGTTCCTGTCTGATATCATTCTGCCCAGATTTTTTGTGTGTATTCATGTATTATCCAAGGTATTTTTATTCTATAGCCTTTCCGCCTTTAAAATAGATTCTGGGTACCCTTTTGCTGATGCAGCAGGCAAACTCATAATTGAATCTTCCCGACAGTTCTCCCAGTTCTTCCATGGTGATCTGCTGGTCCCCGCTTTTTCCCAGAAGGATCACTTCATCCAGCTCCCGGACCTCCGGAATGTCTGTTACATCCACCATAAACTGATCCATACAGACCCTGCCTAAGATCGGCGCCTTTTTTCCCCGGATCAAAACCCATCCTTTATTTGAAAGGCTTCTGGCATAGCCGTCTGCATAGCCTACGGGAATCGTAGCCACTCTTGTCTCTTTTTGGGTAGTATAGGTACCTCCATAACTGATCTGGACACCCGGCTCCAAAGTTTTTATGTACGCAATATGACTTTTCAGCGTCATCAGCGGCTTTAGGGGAACCGGCTCTTTTTCTACTTCCTCTGAGGGATACAATCCATAGAGGATTATCCCGGCCCGCACTGCGTCCATATTTGCTTCCGGCATGCGGATGATCCCTGCACTGTTGGAGCAGTGGCACAGGGGGATTTTCAGGCCGGCTTCCTTCAAAGCTTTTTGAAATGCCTGATACTTCTCCAGCTGCTGATATGCAGGAGTTGTTTCTTTCTCGTCGGCTCTTGCAAAATGCGTAAACAGTCCCTCTATTTCCAGTCCTGGAAGACGGGATATTTCCAGGATCTCCGGTACGGACTTTTCCAGGTCGCGATAACCGATACGGCTCATGCCTGTATCGATCTTGATATGGATTTTTACGGTTTTGTTTTTTCTTAATGCTGCCCGGGATAGTTCCTGTGCCATGGAAAGCTTAAACACTGTGGGGCGCAGCTCTTCTGCTGCGATCAAGTCATAATCTTCCTGATAGGTATAACCCAGGATCAGCAGAGGCTTTTTGATCCCCCCGCGGCGCAGTTCCAGTGCTTCTTCTACGGTAGCCACGGCAATGCCCCAGACCCGCTCCTCTTTTTCAGCCTCTTTAGCAAGAGGAACTGCTCCATGTCCATATCCATCTGCTTTAAGTACGGTAATGATCTGAGTATTTTCATTTATATTTTTCTTAATACTATCCAGGTTAAATCTAAACGCATCCAGATCGATGTCTGCCTGGATCCTGCTAGGTAATTTCATTTGTCTGTCCTCTCTTTTTCAATTTTTTTTAATATTTCAGCCGCATAGTCAGCTATGTCTTTTGCCAGCAAGCCTGCGCGCCCTTTCTCCAAAGCGGCCATATCTCCTCCTGCCCCGTGAAGATAAGCCCCCAGACAGGCGGCTTCCAAAGCCGGGATCTGCTGAGCCAAAAGCCCAAGGATAATTCCGGTAAGCACATCTCCGCTGCCGGCAGTCGCCATGCCGTCATTTCCGGAAAGATTAAGAAAAACCTGATCTTTTTTCCCGGATATCACAGTTCTTGCGTCTTTACACACCAGTACAGCGTTCAGAGTCTCTGCTGTATTTCCAGTGATGCCTAAAGGATCTTTCCTCCACATAGAAGGTGAAATTCCTGTGAGGCGATAAAATTCTCCCAGGTGAGGAGTAAGGACAATCTCTCCGGGATAATTTCTCAGCAGTTCTTCTTTTCCTTTTAAAAGATTGATTCCGTCTGCGTCAATAACAAGGGGCTTGCTCCCTTTTGTCAGCAATATTTCCAGCATTTTTTCCGCCTGGGCTCCTGTGCCGATCCCCGGTCCGATCCCGAACACATCTGCCCACTCCATGCCTGCTTCCATTAATTCTTCTAAATCTGTATCCCCATCATACAGCTGGAGCATAGCTTCGGGAAATCCCGCAAACAAAGGTCTATTCTCCCGGGCCGTACATATTTTTATCATTCCGACTCCTGTTTTCATAGCTGCGTAGCCGCTTAAAAAGGCAGCGCCGAAAATTTCTCTGCTTCCTGCCGCCAGAAAAACCTTTCCAAAGGTCCCCTTATTTCCATCCGGCTTCCTTTTGATCTGTTTCAGGTCTTCTAAGGTACAGGCCAATACCTCCGGCCTTATATCCGTTCTCTGATCCTTATAGATTCCCACATCGGCCACTGTAATCTTTCCGCCGTATAGAATGCCGGGATAGAGGCAGAGTCCAAGTTTTCTATATCCGAAAGTTACTGTCAAATCTGCTTTTACAGCAGTTCCCAGCACTGCCCCGGTATCTGAACTGATTCCAGATGGAATATCTACAGATACCACTTTTCCTTTAAATTTATTAATCTGAAGAATTACTTCCTGGTATCTGCCGGACACTTCTCTGGACAACCCTACCCCAAAAACAGCATCTACTATAGTAGTATATTCATTAGTAAGAAAAGTATTGACAAAGGAAAGTCCATATTTTTCCCCAATTTCTATCTGTTTTTTCATTTCTTCTGTAAAATGATCCGGATTTTCTAAAATGCAGACATCCACTTTATACCCGGCTAAAAAAAGGAGGCGGGCGATCACAACGCCATCCGCCCCATTATTCCCTCCGCCGCACAGAACAAGAGTCTTGTCCAGAGGCAGCTTTTCTCTCTGCATTTCCTGATATACAGCCAATCCTGCTCTCTCCATCAGTACGAGAGAAGGAACGCCCATTTTTTTAATGGTATAAGCATCTAATTCTTTCATCTGGTTTCCCGTCACCAGCACTTCCATACCGTTTACCGCCTTTCCACTTGATTGTTCCGGACAGTTCTCTGCCTGTCCTTCCATTCCCCCATACAGAAAAACTGCCGCAAAATTTCTTTTACAGCAGCTTCTCTCCGTTATTTTTTATCTTTATGTTCTGATACATAACAATTCAAATTATAGGACAGACGCATAAGGCTTTCAGATAAATGCACGTTTTCCACGATCACATCTTCAGGGACATCCAGATCCAGATGAGCAAAGTTCCAGATTGCTTTTATTCCCTGCTGCACCAGAAGATCCGCAGTCTCTGCCGCATTATTTTTGGGAAGCGTAAGGGCTGCGATCTGCACGTCATATGTTTTCAGGAATTCAGGAAGTTCATCCATCATCCGTATTTCATTTCCTCTGATAGAGATTCCCTTCAGTACTGGATTCACATCAAATATCCCGACAACCTTAAAACCTCTTTTTTCAAACTGTACATAATTTGCCAAAGCCTGCCCAAGATTTCCCGCACCGATAATGATCATATGGTGTGTCTTGTCAAGCCCCAGGATTTTTCCGATTTCCGCATACAGATATGGGACATTATAACCGTATCCCTGCTGTCCGAAACCACCGAAATTATTCAGGTCCTGACGGATCTGAGAAGCGGTCACCCGCATTTTTTCACTGAGTTCATTGGAAGAAATCCGTTCCACACCCTCTTCCAAAAGTTCTCCTAAATATCTGTAATAACGGGGTAGTCTTCTAATCACTGCTTTTGATATACCTTTATCGTCCACGACAAACCCTCCTATCAAAAGTACACATTCCTAACTAATATTATATATAATCGTTAAATTAAAGTCAATTATAATTCCTTTTATCTGTTGTCAAATTCAGATTTTCCG
>DWYL01000061.1 GCA_019118685.1 Candidatus Blautia merdipullorum | reverse complement strand
TTACATTCTGATTCAGTCAATTTTCACAGTGTAATTAGTAATATGATAATCCTTTTCTATCCACAATTCAAGTCATAATAAGATAACCGGCTATGCCTTTTCGTTATATCTTCCATTCTTTCCAGAGACTTTTCCCCGCATTTATGGTTTTTTATCAGACTTTAGAAATCCTTTATTTTCCAGACACAAGGCCGTCACAATTATCCTCTATACTCATAATTGTTCAGAAAGAAGACAGCGGTTGCACAGTCTGAAGCTGCTGTGGCCGCCGGGCTTCGCCTAAAAAATATCCTGCTTTCTGGCAGGTTTATATAAATCTTTTCTTCTCCTTTCTTTCCCAAACGCGGGGGTTTCCCCCCTTTGGGAATTTTTTTGTCATAGGACGGAGCTGGCGCATTTCAATCAAAATCGAGAATATTTATACATTTTATTGCTCAGTCTGCAACCCTTTGAGCCTATGGTCTCAAAGCTATGCTCGACAAATTCGCATAAAATGTATAAATATTCCTGTTATATGTTTCATGCGCCAGCTTCGTCTCTCTGACAATCGGATGATCTTAAGAATCTGCGGAAAAGATCTCGCAGGTCCGGGCGCAGGCGGCGGGAGTTCCGGCACAGCCGCCAAGGGCGCTTTCTCTCAGTTCAAAAGGAAGACTTCTTCCCACATGATACATGGCTTCTGCCATCTGGTCAAAAGGAATTACCTGGGTAATCCCGGCCAGGGCCTGCTGGGCGCAGATCATAGCATTGGCCGCTCCTACAGAATTCCGGTTTTGGCAGGGCGCTTCCACCAGGCCGGCAATGGGATCACAGACCAGTCCCAGAAGATTAGCTAAAGCTCCCGAAGCGGCATTCAGGCACATTACAGGAGTACCTCCCATGATTTCTACAGCTGCGGCGGCAGCCATAGCGGAAGCAGCCCCTACCTCTGCCTGACAGCCTGCTTCAGCGCCTGCCACGGAAGCGTTCCGCATGAGCAGGTATCCCACGGCTCCAGCTGTATATAATCCATTTAAGATCTCCTCATCCGGCAGATCATATTCTTCCTGCAAAGCCAGCAAAACTCCCGGCACTACTCCCGAGGAACCGGCAGTAGGGGCCGCTACGATCACGCCCATAGAAGCGTTTACTTCCAGAACAGCCATAGCATAAGTAATGGCTCTGGACATCAGATCGCCGCAGACACTCCGGCCTTTTTCATGATATTCTTTCAATTTCTTTGCCTCCCCGCCGATCAGCCCCCCTATAGAAAGAACCGGGTCCTTTAAAGGCTTTCTGGCAGACTCTTTCATAATCTTCCAGGCCTTTCTCATCTTTTTTTCCACTTCTTCCTCTGTGATCCCGGAAAACTCCGCCTCTCTTTTTTTCATAACCAGGGAAATCGGCATTTTATTTTTCTCACACAATTCCAGTAATTCTGTTCCATGGTTAAACTCCATTTTTCTTCCTCCTAAAGCTGCACCAGCATGATATGGGAAACCAGAGGATTTTCTCTGATCTTCTCCGGTATGTCTTCGGGGATCTTTTCGTCAGATTCTACCACCGTAAAGGCAGCCGCTCCCTTTTCTTCCCGGAAAAGACGCATAAAGGCGATGTTTACTCCGGCTTCGCTTAAAACTTTTGTAATATGAGCAACTACTCCCGGCTTGTCTGTCTGGCTGACAATAAGAGTACTGTATTCTCCTGTAAAATCTACGGAAATATTATTCAGCTTTACGATCTTTACCTTTCCGCCGCCCAGCGATTCTCCACGGACAAAAAGCTTCTCTCCCTTTGTTCCCAGGATGTCCATATCCGCAGTATTGGGATGAATGCCATCGGTCTCCTCTGAAATTGTAAATGTATAGTCGATCCCCGCTTTTTTCGCCAAGGCCAGAGAATCCCTGATCCGGAGATCATCCGTCTCAAATCCCAGCATGCCTCCCATCAGGGCCCGGTCTGTACCATGGCCCCGGTAGGTTTTGGCAAAAGAACCGTAGAGAGTAAAATGTACTTCTTTAATTTCCCCGGGAAACAGTTTCCTGGCCAAAAGGGCCATAGAAGCTGCTCCAGCCGTATGGGAACTGGAAGGTCCAACCATATTGGGACCGATCACCTCAAACAGACTGATAAACGCCATAATCCTGTACCTCCTGTAATCCGGATAAGAAAAAAAGAGCTGCCGCATTCCACTCTGTGCATAAAATGCGATAGCTCCCCATTCTTTTCGTATTGTTCCGTTTTTTTATTCTGCTATACCATCGCTGGCTTTTTCCACCTCTGCAATGGCTGATTTTCTCATAGGAATCCTGCAGTTTCTGTTGTTTCCGAATTCCACGATCACATCCTCATCCGTAATATTGATCAGGACTCCGTAAAAGCCGCTGGTAGTTACCACTGTATCTCCTACTTCCATGGCAGCCAGCATACTCTTTATTCTCTGCTGTTCTTTCTTCTGGGGTCTCATGATCATGAAATACATCAGCAGAAAGAATATGGCAAGGGGCACGACAAGGCTCAGCATTGCACCGGCGCCGCTTGCTGTTGATGTTGATAATAGCATGTTGTTTCCTCCTAAACCTGAAATAGTAAACGTTGTCTTTCTCAATTAGACACTATGGCTATCATACACAATTTTTTCCTTTTCTTCAAGTATTTTCTGGGATTTTTCCCAAACAGTTCACTCCTTCGGTCCTGCAGCCATGCCTTCCAGCTTCTGTTTTTTATATTCCTCATATTTGCCCTGGTCTATAGCATCCCGGATCTCTTCCATCATAGTGTTATAAAAATAAAGATTGTGGAGAACACACAGCCTCATTCCCAGCATTTCCTTTGCCTTCAGCAGATGGCGGATATAAGCCCTGCTGTAATGACGGCATGCCGGACACTGGCAGCCTTCTTCTATAGGTCTGGCATCCAGCTCATATTTAGCATTAAACAGGTTGATCTTTCCGAAGTTTGTATATACATGGCCATGCCGTCCGTTACGGCTTGGATATACACAGTCGAAGAAATCCACTCCTCTGGAGACGGCCTCCAGGATATTGGCAGGCGTTCCCACTCCCATCAGATAAGTAGGCTTATTCACAGGGAGATATGGAACCACACTGTCCAGGATCCGGTACATTTCCTCGTGGGTCTCCCCTACAGCCAGTCCGCCGATGGCATAGCCGTCCAGATCCAGCTTGGAGATCTCCTTGGCATGGGCGATACGGATATCATCATAGACTGCTCCCTGATTGATCCCGAAAAGAAGCTGATGGGGATTTACTGTATCCTCCAGGGAGTTCAGCCGGGCCATCTCTTCTTTGCAGCGCACAAGCCACCGGGTGGTCCGGGCCACGGAATTTTCCACATATTTCCGATCCGCCTTGCTGGGAGCACATTCATCAAAGGCCATAGCAATGGTAGAGCCCAGATTGGATTGGATCTGCATGCTCTCCTCTGGTCCCATAAAAATCTTTCTTCCGTCTACATGAGAATGAAAATACACCCCTTCCTCCTTAATCTGGCGCAGCTTTGCCAGGGAAAAGACCTGGAATCCACCGGAATCGGTAAGGATGGGCCGGTCCCAGTTCATAAACTTGTGCAGTCCTCCAAGCTGTTTCACCACCTTGTCTCCCGGCCGCACATGGAGATGATAGGTGTTGGAAAGCTCCACCTGGGTCTTGATCTCGTGAAGATCCACAGTAGACACAGCCCCCTTAATGGCAGCGGCTGTACCCACATTCATAAATACCGGGGTTTCGATAGTCCCGTGTACAGTTTCCATACGGGCTCTCTTTGCCCGTCCTTCCTGTTTCAGCACTGTATACATAGAATATAACCTCTTCATTCAAAATAATTTTTACATGTTTTCCGGTCCTCCTGAAAGGATTTCCAGTTCTATTAGAGAATCTGACCAAAAATAGTCCTGTTTCTTCTCATTACCCGACTTATTCTATCATAGAGCCCTCCCAAAGGCAATGGCTGTTAAATATTTGTAATTGTTTTTTTTCATAGTTTGTCGTATAATGTACTGTGATTTTTCACAGATGTTTAATAATAAGAAGCAACCAACCACAAAGCCAGTGTCTCTAAAACATAGCCGGATCTGTCTGCAGGCAGACCCTTCGCTCCTGCTTTGAGACCGGGCTTTTAAAGTAAATTAAGAGGAGGTCTTCTGACTATGTCAGCAGATAATACAATGAACCAGACCCTGTATCCCTTAGGTATCGATATCGGCTCTACGACTGTAAAAATCGCAGTATTAAGTCCTCAGCATGAGCTTTTGTTCTCGGACTATGAGCGTCATTTTGCAGACATTCAAAATACCCTGGCAAAACTGCTGGACAAAGCCTACCAGGCATTAGGCGAGATTCAGGTAGCTCCTGTGATCACCGGATCCGGAGGTCTGACTCTGGCAAATCATCTGGAAGTGCCTTTTGTCCAGGAAGTGATCGCCGTTTCCACCTCTCTTCAGGAGTTGGCGCCTAAGACGGACGTAGCTATAGAGCTGGGCGGAGAGGACGCCAAGATCATTTACTTTGAAGGGGGAAACGTAGAACAGCGTATGAATGGTATCTGTGCCGGCGGCACAGGTTCTTTTATTGACCAGATGGCATCTCTGTTACAGACAGATGCCCCTGGTCTTAACGAATACGCAAAAAATTATAAAGCGCTTTATCCCATTGCCGCACGATGTGGCGTTTTCGCAAAAACAGATATCCAGCCTCTGATCAACGACGGGGCAACCAAAGAAGATCTGGCTGCTTCTATTTTCCAGGCAGTGGTAAACCAGACTATCAGTGGTCTGGCCTGCGGCAAGCCAATCCGGGGACATGTAGCCTTTCTGGGCGGTCCTCTCCACTTTCTTTCTGAATTAAAGGTAGCCTTTATCCGGACCTTAAAGCTGGATGAGGAGCATACTATCGTACCGGAGAACTCTCATCTGTTTGCCGCTATCGGCTCTGCTCTTAATGTAAAGCCAGATGCTCAAGGGGTATCGGTAACTGCCATGAGAGACAAACTGAAAGCTTCCATTAAAATGGATTTTGAAGTCAGCCGTATGGAACCTCTCTTCGCCACAAAGGAAGATTACGAAGAATTTAACCGCCGTCAGAGCCAGTACAATGTAAAGACCGGGGATCTTTCTACATACAAGGGAAACTGCTACCTGGGTATTGACGCCGGCTCTACCACCACCAAAGCTGCTCTGGTAGGAGAAGACGGCTCCCTGCTGTACTCTTTCTACAGCAATAACAACGGAAGTCCCCTGGCTACTTCCATTAAGGCCATCCAGGAAATCTATTCCCAGCTTCCAAAAGGAGCCAAGATCGCTTACTCCTGTTCTACCGGATACGGAGAAGCCCTGATCAAAGCAGCACTTCTCCTGGATGAAGGAGAGGTAGAGACCGTATCCCATTACTACGCCGCCGCCTTCTTTGACCCGGAGGTAGACTGTATCCTGGATATCGGCGGCCAGGATATGAAATGTATCAAGATCAAAAATCAGACTGTAGACAGCGTGCAGCTTAATGAAGCCTGCTCTTCCGGCTGCGGTTCCTTTATCGAAACCTTTGCAAAATCTCTGAACTACAGCGTCCAGGATTTTGCCAAAGCTGCTCTCTTCGCAGAGCACCCCATCGACCTGGGAACCCGGTGTACCGTATTTATGAATTCCAAGGTAAAACAGGCCCAGAAGGAAGGGGCTTCTGTGGCAGATATTTCCGCAGGTCTGGCTTATTCCGTTATTAAAAACGCCCTGTATAAGGTTATCAAGGTTTCCGATGCCTCAGAGCTTGGAAAACACATTGTAGTCCAGGGCGGTACTTTCTACAACGACGCCGTACTGCGCAGCTTTGAAAAGATCGCGGACTGCCACGCCATCCGTCCGGATATCGCCGGGATCATGGGCGCTTTCGGCGCTGCTCTGATTGCCAGAGAACGATACGAGCAGGGAAAAGCAACCACTATGCTCCCTATTGAAAAGATCAACACTCTGGAATATAAAACCACTATGGCCAACTGCAAAGGCTGTACCAACAACTGCCGTCTGACCATCAATAAGTTCTCCGGAGGCCGTCAGTATATCTCTGGCAACCGGTGCGAACGTGGCATTGGCAAAGAGAAGAATAAGGACCATGTGCCGAACCTGTTCGAATATAAATATAAGAAACTCTTTTCCTATGCTCCTCTCTCTGAGGACAAGGCGGTCAGAGGAAAGGTGGGGCTTCCAAGAGTCCTGAATATGTTTGAGAATTATCCTTTCTGGTATACTTTCTTTACAGATCTGAAATTTCAGGTAGTCCTTTCCCCTACCTCTACCAGAAAGATCTACGAACTGGGCATTGAATCCATCCCCAGCGAATCCGAATGTTATCCGGCCAAGCTGGCCCACGGACATGTGACCTGGCTGCTGAAGCAGGGCGTGAAATACATCTTCTATCCCTGTATCCCTTATGAGCGTCAGGAGTTTTCCGATTCGGTAAACCATTACAACTGCCCCATCGTAACCTCCTACGCAGAGAACATTAAGAACAATGTGGACGAGTTAAATGATCCCAGCATCCGGTTCCACAATCCATTCCTGGCCCTGACCAGTGAAGAGACCGTTACCCAGCGGCTGGTAGAAGAATTTCCGGATATCCCGGCAGAGGAAGTCCGCCATGCGGCCAGAGAAGCCTGGCTGGAAATGGACCGGTGCAGAAAAGATATTATGCGCAAAGGAGAGGAAACCCTGAAATGGCTGGAGGAAAACGGAAGGCGGGGTATTGTCCTGGCAGGACGTCCCTACCATATCGATCCGGAAATCCATCACGGTATCCCGGATCTGATCACCTCCTATGGGCTGGCTGTGCTCACAGAGGATTCCGTTTCCCATCTGTCTCCTATTGAACGGCCTCTCCGTGTCAACGATCAGTGGATGTACCATACAAGACTGTATGCCGCCGCCAACTTTGTAAAAGAGCGGGACAATCTGGATCTGATCCAGCTAAACTCCTTTGGCTGCGGTCTGGACGCAGTCACCACGGACCAGGTAAATGAGATCCTGTCAAACAGCGGCAAGATCTATACCTGTCTGAAGATCGATGAAGTCAATAACCTGGGTGCGGCCCGTATCCGTATCCGTTCTCTGATCGCTGCCATCCGTGTAAAGGAGCAGCAGAATCTGAAGAGGACTATTGTGCCTTCTTCCATTAAGAAGGTATCCTTTACAGAGGAAATGCGGAAGGACTACACCATCCTCTGCCCTCAGATGTCGCCGATCCATTTTTCCATTCTGGAAGCCGGCTTTAACGCCTGCGGCTACAATCTGGAGGTACTGCCTAATGACAATAAGGAGGCGGTAGATGTAGGTCTGAAATATGTAAATAACGATGCCTGCTATCCTTCCCTGATGGTAGTGGGACAGATCATGCAGGCTCTCTTATCCGGAAAATACGACTTACATAAGGTTGCCATTATCATGTCCCAGACAGGAGGAGGCTGCCGTGCTTCCAACTACATCGGCTTTATCCGCCGGGCCCTGGAAAAGGCAGATATGCCGTACATACCTGTAATTTCCATTAACTTAAGCGGTCTGGAGGAAAATCCGGGATTCAAGATCACACCGAAGCTGGCTATCCGCCTGGCTTACGGAGCGGTCTTCGGCGATATCCTGATGAAGTGTATCTACCGCATGCGTCCCTATGAGCAGGTAAAAGGATCTGCCAACGCCCTGCACAAAAAATGGGAGAAAAGATGTAAGTCCTTCCTTTCTGGAAGACATGCTTCTTTCGCCCAGTTTAACCGGATCTGCCGTCAGATGATCCGGGAATTTGACGCACTGCCAATTACAGATGAGAAGAAACCAAGGGTTGGCATCGTAGGAGAGATCCTGGTAAAATTCCTTCCGGCGGCCAACAATCATCTGGCAGAACTGCTGGAAAAAGAAGGGGCCGAGCCGGTATGCCCGGATCTCATCGATTTCATGTGCTATTGCTTCTACAATCTCAACTTTAAGTCCAACTATCTGGGATTTAAGAAGTCTTTAGCAAAAGAAGGAAATCTGGGAATCGCTGCTATTGAGTTTATCAGAAGTGCGGCCAATAAAGAATTTGCCAAGAGCAAACATTTCACTCCTTCCGCCAAGATCGCAGATCTGGCGAAAATGGCAGAGCCTATTGTTTCTCTGGGCAACCAGACCGGCGAAGGATGGTTCCTCACCGGAGAAATGATGGAGCTGATCCACGGAGGCACGCCTAATATCGTATGTATCCAGCCTTTCGGCTGTCTGCCTAACCACATTGTGGGCAAAGGCGTTATCAAAGCTATCCGGAAAGACTATCCGGAAGCAAATATCGTAGCCGTAGACTACGATCCGGGAGCCAGCGAAGTAAATCAGCTGAACCGTATCAAATTGATGCTTTCTACAGCTTTCAAAAAATTAGGATAAAAAAAAACAAAAGAGCTGAGGTATGATCAATACCGCAGCTCTTCTGTTTTTGACTATAACTCTTTTCCGCAGCGGGAGCATTTATCTTTTTAGTATATGGATTTTTTCTCCTATCTCTGCCAGTTTTCTTCCTCCCGGAAGTCCTGCAAGGTCCTCTGCTTTTGGTTTGGAAATCAGCAGATATACCAGGAAATATATACATGCGGCGATTCCAATGGATGGTATAAGGGCGATCAGGTTGCCGCCTGGAATGCTGCTGCTGAAATAGTACACGCCACGATAGATAAGAAAAGCCGCAGCTCCCATAGGCAGGGATGCCAGGAAAGGTTTGAGATAGGCTTCTTTCCATGGATTCCTGTAATTCAGTGCTTTTCTCATAGAAAGGTGGTTCAGGATACACATTACCAGAGCATAAGCGATCATTGCAATCGGTATGCTGTAGATTCCAAGATCTGTGGCAAACATCAGCGCCACCATCAGTACGATATCCACTGCCAGTGCCACAGCTGCATGGATCATAGGAAGATGGGCTTTGCCGATTCCCTGGAGAACCCCATTGGAAATGTTAGACATACCGTTCATGATCACTGTGACCACGCCGATCATCATCAGATGTCCTGCCACGCCGTCAGTGGCGGGGAATAACAGACTGGTAACCGGACCTGCAAGAACAAAAAGTCCTACTGCGCAGGGAATGGAGATAAACATGCTCAGCCAGGTGGCTTTATCGATCTTTTCCTTGGCTTCTGTGATATTTCCTATAGCATATGCTCCTGAAACCTCAGGCAGCATAGAAGTAGGCGCCGTGCTGGCAAGAGTCAGCGGGATATTGATCAAAGTCATAAAATATCCGCATTCTGCATACAGACCTTCAATAAGGCTGCTGTCCAGTCCTTTAAATCCTGAGATCTGAGAATAAATACGGCTGTTCAGATAAGTATTTACATTGTATAAAAAAGAACTGAGGATAATAGGAGAAACGATCAGTATGATATTCTTCATTACAGAAGTATAGCTTTCATTTACAGATACGTTATCTCTCTCTATTTTCTTTCTGATGATTTTCCGGTTAATGCTATATACGATCACCATAAAAATCAGGGCCGTGGCAACACCTGCGCCGGTTCCCATAGTAGCTCCTGCGGCGCTCCAGCTTCTAAGTACATTGGTCTCTGCATCAGCAAAGTAATTCACCATAAAGTTTGCCATGACCAAAGCCACTACCGCCACTGCAATCTGCTCTACGATCTGTGACAAAGAAGTGGGCAGCATATTTCTGTAAGCCTGAAAATAGCCCCGGAACACACCCAGGATCCCAGAGAGAAATATGGTAGGTGCCAGAAACTGAAGAGCTAGTCTGGCATTTGCCATGCTCTCCGGTATAAGAAGCGGCGCTCCCACAACACAAAAGATGGCCACCGCTCCTCCTACGATCACCGCATAGAGAAGAGCTCCCTTAAAAATTCTCTGGGCATCTTTGTATCTTTTAAAGGCAATCCTCTCCGCCATGATCTTAGATACTGCCTGGGGAATGCTGTAGGAAGCAATCATCAGCAGGATCAGATAAACATTCTGGGCAAAGCTGAAACAGCCAAAGCTTTCATTTCCCAAAGTAGCTGACAGAGGACTTTTATAGATCAGCCCGATAATCTTGGACACTAAAGCCGCCACCATAAGGAAAGAAGCGTTTTTCAATAAAGTATTGTCATTTTTCTTTTCCATCTGTCTTAATTCCCCTGTCTGTTTTCTATCTGCCAGTCAATAGGTTCCATTCCATGTTCCTTCAGAAAGGCATTGGCTTTGCTGAAATGCCGGCAGCCAAAAAAGCCCCGAAACGCAGAAAGAGGACTTGGATGAGGAGCCTCCAGGATCAGATGTTTCGGATTATTCAGCATTGCCTTTTTCATCTGAGCCGGTCTTCCCCAGAGCATAAAAACGATGGGCCGGTCCTGCTCATTCAGCACCCGGATAGCTGCATCGGTGAACTCTTCCCATCCGATCCCTCTGTGGGAATTTGCCTGATGGGCCCGGACAGTCAGTACCGTATTCAGAAGAAGGACTCCCTGCTCGGCCCACTTGACCAGATAGCCATTGTCCGGGATGTAGCATCTGCAGTCGTCATGAAGTTCCTGATAGATATTTACCAGAGAAGGAGGGATCTCCACATCCGGCTTTACAGAAAAGCAAAGCCCATGAGCCTGTCCCTCATTGTGATACGGATCCTGTCCCAGGATCACTACCTTCACCTGATCCAGAGGCGTCAGATGAAAAGCATTAAAAATGTCATCAGGGGCGGGAAAAATCTTTCTATTTTGATATTCCTGCCCCACCTTTGTAAATAATTCCTTATAATATGGTTTCTTAAATTCCGGCTTCAAAGCCTCCAGCCACTGTCCCTGTAAAGGCGGCATATTCTATTCCTCCTAAAAAATCAGCCATGAAGCCGCCGAAAAACGGCTTTTGCTTCATGCCTGGTTATTTTTATCTTTTTAGTTTAACAGAATACCGCCGAAAATGCAAATTTCTGCCCCATATTTTTACATTTAGCTGGGAAAAATAGAAATTTCTGCCGGATCTGCACTTTGCAGTTCGAACCAGAACTCTACCCCATTGTCATAATTGATCACTCCGCACTTTTGATTCATGCTGTCCATGATCGCCTTGACAATAGACAAGCCGATTCCGCTGCCGCCGTATTCCCTGGTCCTTGCCTTATCCACCTTATAAAATTTGATCCAGATCTTATCCAGATCTTCCTGAGGGATGGGTTCTCCTGTGTTAAAGACAGAAACCCTTATCAGTTTTCCCTTCTGAATGATTTTTACCTCAATCTTCTTGTCATAATCTACGTGATTTAAAGCATTGGAGACATAGTTTGTGATAACCTCTTCAATCTTAAACTCATCTCCCCATACATACACCGGATTTTTTTGTACAAACCGCAGATCTGCTTCTTTCTGAGATGCCAGAAGCTGGGAGGACTGGACAACTCCCCTGATAAGCTCGGTAATATTAAATCGTTCCATGGTTACCTGATCATTGCCGAACTCCAGCTGATTCAAAGAAAGCAGCTTCTTCACCATATTGTTCATCTTTCCGGCTTCGTCAATGATCACATCGCAGTAAAATTCTCTGCTCTCCGGATCATCATTGATACATTCCTGCAGTCCCTCTGCATATCCCTGTATCAATGCAATAGGAGTTTTCAGCTCATGAGATACATTGGAAAGAAATTCTTTTCGCATCTCATCAATCTGTATTTTCTTTTCAATATCTTTCTGCAGTTCATTGTTGGCTGTCTTCAGCTCAGAAATCGTCCTTTCCAGCTCTTCTGACATCTTATTCAGATTATTTCCCAGAACTCCAACTTCATCCTGACTGGAACTATCGTACTTTACGCTGAAATTAAGATTTGCCATTTCCTGAGAAAGTTCTGACAGCTTATGAAGAGGTTTGGTGATCCGTCCGGCAAGAATCAGGACTACTGCAGAACTAAAAACAATCATCACAAGACCTATAGTAATATAGAACATATTAGAAAGCCGGGCGCTGTCCTTCAGGCTTTCAATAGGTGTGCTGATCAGAAATTCATCTCCATTATCCAGGGTTCCGAACATATTGATAGAATCTGTGATACTGGGAGTATTCATCCTTCTTTCCAGGACATAATTGTCAGAAGATCTCAGAATCTGCTGGTCTCCCTCCAAATCCATGGGGAGCCCAAAAAGAAGCCGGTCCCTCATATCCTCTGCATCCTTTGCAAAATGATAAAGCATTTGGGAAGAGTCCTTGTCCACGATAATCAGAGATAAGTTGTTCTCCAGAAGATAATCTCCGAAGGCTCTTGTATTTAAAGAACTATAAGAGTCTGAATCATTAAGGGTATTATAGGTCTGAAGGATACATCTTTCCCGGCTGATCGTATAGACCCTTTCCAGAAAAAACGTATTGATCAGAATGATCATCACTAAAAACAAAACCATCATTCCGATAAATGTTACCGCTAAACGGTTCCGAATGGACTTCTCCATAAATTTTTTCATTATTTTCATGGCTTTACACCTCGAATTTATAGCCCATGCCCCAGATCGTCTTAATATATTCTCCCTTCTTTCCCATCTTGCTGCGCAGTTTCTTTACATGAGTATCAATAGTCCGGGCATCGCCGAAATAATCATAGTTCCATACAGAATTTAAAATCTTCTCTCTGGACAAGGCGATTCCCTGATTCTCCATAAAATAGGTAAGAAGTTCAAATTCTTTATAGCTAAGCTCCATTGGCTCGCCGTCAATCGCGGCTATATGAGCCGATTTATTGATCTCAATTCCTCCTGCCTGCAAAATATCTTCCGTGCCTCTGGCGTTGGTCCTTCTCAGAATAGCTTCAACCCTGGCCACCAGGATCTTTGGGCTGAAAGGCTTGGAAATGTACTCGTCCACTCCCAGCTCAAATCCTAAAAGCTCATCCCGCTCGTCTCCTCTGGCCGTAAGCATGATAATGGGAACTTTGGAGTCCTTCCTTATTTCCCTGCATACTTCCCAGCCGTCCATCTTAGGCATCATTACATCCAGGATCACCAGGGCAATATCTTTTACTTTATAAAACACGTCCAGAGCCTCTTCCCCGTCTCCGGCCTCCAATACTTCAAAATCCTGCTTTACCAGGAAGTCACGTACCAGCTTTCTCATTCTGCTTTCATCATCTACTACTAAAATCTTACATTTATCCATTGTAATCTCCGCTCCTTTTTCTTAACTATACCAGAGAAATTTGTCCGAAATGTGAACATTTCCCTTTTTAGAATATTCCCGGAAGCTCTTCTATGTCAAGGGAACTGAAAGCCGAGTGCAAAAGAAAAAAGAGCTGATCAAAAAGCAGATCACTCTGCTCTTGTCCCAGCTCTTTTCATTAATGGACCTGAGGGGAATCGAACCCCTGTCCGAAAGTCTATCCCTTGAAGCATCTCCCATCACAGTTATTCTTTTAACATTCCCTCACCCGGCCGCCGAATAACAGGCTTCCAGGTTCAGTAGCTTCATAAAATCTTCCCCAATCTCAAAGCTTTGAAAGTGAAGTTCCCCGCAAAGGTCGATGCCAGATTCCCGGACAGCGGGAGGCCCGGGGCTGACAAGCTGCAATTAGGCAGCTAACGCTACTCTATTATTGTTTGCGTTTATATTTAAGTTCCAGGTTAGTACGCAGTCCCGGAGTCTGCGGATGGCTTCCTCAACTTCAAAACCCCCGTCGAAACCAGTACAAGCCCTTGTATAAAAGCTTATCCTGTAACGCAAACCGGCAGTTCTTAAGCACATTTATCTTATCCTGTTTTTTCCCCTTTGTCAAGACGCATCTTTACAGGAAATTCCTGACCATTAAAGCCTTGTATCATATGATAAATGAGAGAAGATTTTTTCTTCTCAGAAAGGAGGATTTCTATGGCTTTAATCGGGATTGATGTTTCCCGGTACCAGGGAAATATTGATTGGAATCAAGTGAAAAATTCCGGTATTTCTTTTGCCATGCTCCGTGGAGGATACGGGCAGAACAATATAGATCCTTTTTTTCATCAAAATGCCGCTGCCTGCCGGAAGTTTGGGATCCCATTCGGCATTTACTGGTTTTCCTATGCCTACAATACTCAGATGGCAGTTCAGGAGGCAGAATACTGCACTACCCTGGCAAAACAGTATCCGGTCACCTGGCCTCTGGCTTATGATCTGGAATACGATACGGTCCGCTATGCTGCCCAGAAGGGTGTGACCATAAATAAAAATCTTGCCACAGATATGGTCATGGCATTCTGCAGCAGAATAAAAGCCTCCGGGTATATCCCTATGTACTATTCCAATCTGGATTATTACCACAGGATGTTTGATACCGGCCGGCTTCCCTATGATCTGTGGTTCGCCCAGTATGCTTCTGAACCTTCCATCACCGGCATGGCAATGTGGCAGTATACTTCCACCGGCAGCGTTCCCGGTGTATCAGGGGACTGTGATAAAAATTACAGTTATAAGGACTACGGAAAACCTTCTCCTTCCCCCGGTCCTTCTGTGCCTGATGAATATACTGTCCAGCCCGGCGATACCCTCTCAGAGATTGCTCTTCGTTTCGGCACCACCGTCAGCAGACTGGTACAGCTCAATGGGATCTCTGATCCTGACAGGATCTATCCCGGGCAGCAGCTTAAGCTCTCTTCCGCTTCTCAGTCGGGCAGTCAATATTATACCATCCGTCCGGGAGATACCCTTTCAGGTATTGCCGCCCGTTATGGCACCACTGTCAGCAGACTTCAGAGTCTGAACAATATTTCCGATCCGGATAAAATCTACGCAGGGACCAAGATCCGGATAAACTGACCGGATCAGAAAATAACCAGGCCCCCAGAGATAATGCCAGCTTATGACTAATGGGGCAGTTCTATTTCTGGGGGCTTTATTAATGCTTTATAAATAATAACCTACAAAGGGCTCTCTATATCCATGTATATTTCTTGCAATTTTTCAGCAGGATTTGCTATACTGTATTTATATATGGCCGGAGTCCCGTGATCAAAGGGGCTGAAAAGGGGCTCCGGCTTCAATAAAGAAGGAGAAATCCGGATATTGTTCTATCCGGAAGAAAAACAAATGTCAGTACGAAAAGAACTAAAACAAAAGGGAAAGGCATCCCTAAGGAAACATTATCTGATCTTTGCGGCAGTCTGTCTGATCTCCGCATTTTTGGCTTCTGAATTTAAAGGTTCGCTGAACTTTTCTACTCTGCAGAACTATGAACGGATCCGGGAAAATCCTGAAAGCTATCCTGCAGAATCCACAGTATCTCAGCGGACCATAGGCTGGGAAGATGTTTTACAGGATATTCTATCTAATAATCTGGAAGAAGGCCGGCAGCTCTCTGTCAAGCTTCAGGAAGAAGCTGCAGAGCAGGCTGAGCATGGGAACCCGATGTTCGGACGTACCAGAGGCGTCTTTTCAAATATTGTAAATCAGCTTACCTCAGGTTCTATTCTGGTCACCATCGCGGCCGGTGTAAATTCACTCACAGGAACGGAAAACGGCGGAATCATCTTTTTGATCCTTGCCGGCACTCTGGGACTGTTTGCTTTCTGGTTTTTTATCCAGAATACTTTTTCCGTGATCCTCAGACGCGTCTTTTTGGAAGGGCGCACTTATCAGAAAGTGCCCATCTCCCGCTTTCTCTATCTATTAAGGATCAAAAGATGGCTGAAAGTTTCCTGGATCATGCTGGTTAAATATTTCTACCACACTCTCTGGTCTCTTACTATTCTGGGAGCCGTCATTAAACACTATTCTTATTTTTTGGTGCCTTATATTGCTGCGGAAAACCCCGATATGACAGCGCGGCAGGCTATAACCCTGTCCAGAAAAATGATGAAAGGCCATAAATGGGAATGTTTCCTCTTTGAAATCTCTTTTCTGGGCTGGAGTATTCTGGGCGCCCTTACTCTGGGTGTCTTTAATATTTTCTATACGAATCCTTATAAAAGCGCTTCCTTCGCCGAATATTATGTGCAGCTCCGCCGGGAGGCCAAAGAAGCTCAGCTTCCCAATGCAGATCTTTTAAATGACACTTATCTCTATGAAAAGCCGGATGCTCTGACTCTCACTGAAAAATATCTGGATATTTTAGATGTTATGGAAACACCTTCGCCTCTCCAGGCAGAACTTCCGGGGATCAAAGGATTTCTGGCCAGAAATTTCGGTATTCTCCTTTTCTGGGGGAAACAGGAAAAAGCATATGAGCATTCACAGGCTATCCAGGTAAAAAATCAGGAACTTTCTGACGCTATGAAAGGGCTGGTATATCCTACCCGCCTTTATCCTATCCCGGAGGAAGAAAAGCGGATACAAATTGAATCTATACATATCATGCGGCAATACAGCATCTGGTCCCTGATCGTTCTGTTCCTTGGCCTTTCCTTTTTCGGCTGGCTGTGGGAAGTGACTCTTCATTTAGTCACAAATGGCGAACTGGTCAACCGTGGTTCCTTAAACGGTCCCTGGATCCCCATTTATGGCAGCGGCGCCATTTTGATCCTCACACTGCTGTACCGGCTGAGAAAAAATCCGGCGGCTGAATTTTTTTCCGCCATGGTTCTCTGCGGGGTTCTTGAATATATGACTTCTCTGATCATGGAAATTCTGTCCGGAGGAATGAAATGGTGGGATTACAGTGGATATTTTCTGAATCTGAACGGCCGGATCTGTGCAGAAGGTCTTCTGATCTTCGGCATAGGAGGGGTAACTGTGGTCTACATACTGGCGCCTCTTATAGATAACCTCCTGCATAAGGCTGATCAAAGAATTGTAAAGCTCCTGTGTCTTGTATTTCTCACATTGTTCTGTCTGGACCTGGTATACTCCAAGATTCATCCCAATGCCGGAAAGGGCGTCACCGATATCGGCTCAGGGATCCCGGAAGAGACACAGCAGGCAGATTTTTAGCAAAAGAACATTACGGCAAATAAATTAGACTGCAATACATAAAAACTGCTCTGCAGCTTCGGGATATCCTCCCATGCTGCAGAGCAGTTTTTAATATTAAAGTATTATTCTTTTATTCCATATCCAGATGGCAGGATACAAAGTGTCCCGGCCGTGCTTCTCTCAGCTTCGGTGATTCTTTATGACATTTCTCCGTCGCATACTTACATCTGTTGGCAAAAGGACAGCCCGGTTTTGGATTGATGGGGCTTGGCACATCGCCTGAAAGCACGCTGGCCTCTTTCTGCGCCTCCTTGTCCGGATCCGGAATAGGAACGGAAGCCAGGAGAGCCTGGCTGTAGGGATGGAGTGTATGAGCATAAATCTCATCACTGTCTGCCAATTCTACCAGATTTCCCAGATACATAACCGCAATACGGTCTGAAATATATTTTACAATATTCAGGTCGTGAGCGATAAACATATAAGTAAAGCCGTGAGATTTCTGGAGATCCTTTAACAGGTTGATGATCTGGCTCTGGATGGAAACATCCAAAGCGGAAATCGGCTCGTCACAGACAATGAATTCCGGTTCTACAGCCAGAGCACGGGCAATACCGATACGCTGACGCTGGCCGCCGGAGAACTCATGAGGAAAACGATTGGCATGCTCTCTGTTAAGCCCTACCGTCTCCAGAAGCTCATAGACTCTCTGGATCCGTTTTTCTTTATCGTACATTTTGTGAATCTCCATACCCTCGGCTATAATGCTTCCTACTGTCATACGTGGATTCAGGGAAGCATAGGGATCCTGGAAAATGATCTGAGCCTTTCTGGAATAAGCATAACGGTCTTTCGTATGCTTCATATTCACTTCTTTTCCGTTATACAGGATCTTGCCTTTTGTGGCAGGGTAAATGCCCATTACCACACGTCCCAGGGTAGATTTTCCACAGCCGGACTCACCTACCACGCCCAGGGTCTCGCCTTTATAGATGTCAAGGGAAATATCATTTACTGCCACCAGGGTCTGTCCCTTTCCTACATGGAAATGTTTGGACACATGGTCTAATGTGATCAGCTTATCCATTTATCTTTCCCTCCTTTGCTCCCGGGAAATCCGGGTGAAGTCTCCAGCAGGAAGCGGAATGTCCCTCTCCCAGCTCAAATACCGGCGGCTGGTTTGCCTTGCAGATTTTCATGCAGTGTTCACACCGGCTGGCGAATCCGCAGCCCTGAGGAGGCGCATACAGGTCCGGAGGCGTACCTGGGATAGATACCAGTTCTTCCTCCTTTTTCGTATCAATAGTAGGAAGACTGCGCAGAAGAGCGACGGTATAAGGATGTCCCGGATTGTAGAAGATATCTCTTACAGATCCTCTCTCCACAATCTTTCCTGCATACATTACAGATACCTCATCTGCCAGATTCGCCACCACTCCCAGATCATGGGTGATCAGGATGATCGCTGTCTTGGTCTCTTCCTTAATCTTAGCCATAAGCTGCATGATCTGAGCCTGAATGGTCACATCCAGAGCTGTGGTCGGCTCATCGGCGATAAGAAGCTGAGGATTGCATGCCAGGGCCATAGCAATCATCGCTCTCTGACGCATACCGCCGGAAAACTCATGAGGATACTGTTTTGCTCTTTCCTCAGGGTTCGGGATCTGCACCAGTTTCAGCAGACGGATTGCTTCTTTCTCCGCATCTGCCTTTGCGATCTTCTTTTTCTTTACCAGTGTTTCTGTAAGCTGCTTTCCTACCTTCATAGTAGGATTCATACAGGTCATAGGATCCTGGAAGATCATACTTACCATCTGGCCTCTGATAGACTGCATTTCTTTTTCGCTGGCAGCTACGATATCCTTGCCGCAGAGATTAATGCTTCCCTCCTTGATGCGGGCGGGAGGCATAGGATTCAATTTCATAATGGTCTGGGCGGTAACACTTTTTCCACAGCCGGACTCGCCCACAATGGCCATTACCTCCCCTTTCTTAACCTCCAGGCTCACGCCGCGGACAGCGTGTACCTCTCCTGCGTAGGTATCGAAGGAAACGTGGAGGTTGTCAATTTTTAAGATATTCTCATTTTCCATTTTCTTACCTCCTTAATTTCGGGTCGAATGCGTCGCGGAGCTGGTCTCCCAGCAGGTTAAAGGACAACATGGTCACACAGATAAACAATGCTACTACGATCAGCTGTGTAGGATACATCTGGAATACCTGGATAGCATTATTCGCCATCATACCCCAGGAAGACTGAGGCGGAGCAATACCCAGACCCAGCATAGACAGGAATGCTTCCGTAAAAATAACATTCGGGATATCCAGAGTAATATTTACAATGATAACGCTAAGTACGTTTGGAACCAGATGTTTTCCGATGATACGGGCCGGAGAAGCTCCCATGGATTTTGCCGCAATGACAAATTCCTGTTCCTTTAAGCTTACCACCTGGCCCCTTACCAGACGGGCCATACCGGTCCATCCTGTGAGGGAGTAGGCCACGATGATCGTTCCCATTCCTCTTTCCATAACCGTCATCAGCAGGATAACGATGATCAGATAAGGGATACCGCTGATGATCTCCAGGATACGCATCATCACCGTATCCACCGCACCGCCAAAGTATCCGGAAATACCACCGTACAAAACGCCGATAAAACAGTCGATAAGGGCTACTGCGATAGCAATGGTCAGAGAGATCCTGGCGCCGTACCATACTCTTGCAAATACATCACGTCCTAGGTTATCGGTTCCGAAAATATGCATCTGTCCGGTGACAGAGTCCGGTGACATGATAGGTTTATTTTGGAAAGCAACGTTCTGCTGCTCATAACTGAAAGGGCATATCATAGGAAGGAAAATAGCTCCCAATATGATCAAGGCCAGGATAGTCATACAGACGATGGCTACCTTACTCTTCCTGATACGGTTCCAGGCATCTTTCATAAAGCTGATAGAAGGACGGGCGATGGCCTCCATAGAAGAAGCATCGGAACCGATCACTTCAAAAGCATCTCCTCCGATTTTTCCGCTGACGTCATAAGGAGTGTACTTCGGGGCCTGAGCCGCCTGCATTTTTTTCTTTTTTGCCATTGTGCCTTTACTCCTTTCTTCCTGTCAGTTTAATACGTGGATCGATAAGACCATAGATAATATCTACAACCAGGTTAGCCAGAATCAGGAAAGTTCCGTAAAATACCGTGGTACCTGCGATCAGTGTATAATTATTGGTCTGCACACTGGTTACAAAATATTTTCCCAGACCGGGGATAGCAAAAATATTCTCTACTACAAAGGCTCCGGTAAGAACCGCCGCCACTAAAGGACCCATGACTGTGATAACCGGCATGATAGCATTTCTCACTGCATGTCTCCAGATGATCTGTCTCTGGCTCAGTCCCTTAGCCTTTGCCGTTTTAATATAATCCTGGCTCATTACATCCAGCATACTGGTACGCATCAGACGGCTCACTGTAGCCATAGAGCCAAAAGCCAGGGCAAAAGCGGGAAGAATCTTGCTATGCCAGTCTGTCCAGCCTACAATAGCAAACACCTGGGTTCCCGTAGCCTGTCCCAGTTTTAAAGCCAGGAAATACTGCAGGATCGCTCCCATGATAAAGGAAGGTACGGACACGCCTACCAGGGCCAGGAACATAGCGCCGCTGTCCCAGGCAGTCCCTCTCTTTACTGCGGCCACAATACCCAGCAGGATACCCATGATAAAGGCAAAGAGCAGGGCCCGGATGCCCAGGTCAAAAGAGACAGGAAAAGCCTGCCGGATAATGTCGGTAACCTCTCTTCCATCCGGTATAGAAATACCGAAATCTCCGTGGAGGGCATTGCCAATGTACATTACAAGCTGCTGAAGCACCGGTTTGTCCAGACCGTACTTCGCCCTCAGAGCCTCCATAACCGTATCGGGAATATCTCTTCCACCGGTAAAGGGATCCCCCGGGAGCAGCTGCATCAGAAGGAAGGTAACACTTGTAAGGACTAAAATCGTAATAAAGGAATAGACGATTCTCTTTAAAATGTAGCGTAACTGATTCGCCAAGATAACAGCTCCTTTCTTTTGTTTTTTATTTTTTACTTCACTGTTTATGTAAATCGCAAAGAAGCTTTGCGATTTACATAAACAGACAGGAGCCCTGCCGGGAACATTTTCACCCCCTGGCAACGGCTCCTATCCGTTAAATCACTTTATACCTTTGTCAGCCGTATAAATCTCAATTATTCTGCTGCTTCTTCTGTCTCAGCTTCTGCAGTCTCCCCAGAGTTGTCAGAGGAAGAAGGCGCATCTGTAAAGTCAAATTCCTGGAAACCAGTACGTGTCATATTCTGGATCTTATCAGAAACTGCGTAAGTTACGCCGCTGAAGTACAGAGGATAGATTGCTGCATCGTCATAAGCCACAATCTTCTCTGCCTGAGCCAGCATATCCTGGCGAGCAACTGCATCTCCCTCAGACATAGCACTTGTAACCAGGCTGTCATATTCTGCGCTGGAATATTTACCGTAGTTGTTTCCGTTGGTTGTGGTAAACATATCCAGGAATGTCATCGGGTCATTATAGTCTGGTGACCATCCGGCAAATACCATGTCAAAATCTCCGTTGTCCATAGAGTCCAGACGGGATTTGAAAGGCTGCGGTGTGATAGTCACATCAATTCCCAGATTTTCCTTCCACTGTGCCTGGAAGAATTCTGCAGTTCTCTGAGCATTAGTCAGATCGTCACACAGAAGAGATAGATTGAGGCTGTCTGCAGAAAGGCCGGTCTCCTGAAGTCCTTTTTCAAATGCTTCTTTTGCTGCTTCCGGATCATAATTTACCACATCGCCTGCTGCATCACGGAATTTCTCACCGTTAGCCCCTGAAATCGTAGTAGGCACCAGACCTGTAGCCGGTACGGAACCATCTTTCAGGATGTCATCGCAAAGGCTCTGTGTATTGATCGCCATCCCAAGACCTCTACGGATATTAGCGTTGTCCAGACCTTTGTCTGTCTTCAGCGTATTGAACTGGATATACCAGTTTCCGTTGTCTACATAACTCTCTGTTTTAATGCCAAGGCTGGCAGCCTGCTCGATCTGGTCAGCCGCAAGATTGATACAGTCAACCTGTCCGCCCTGGAAAGCGTTCATACGGGTATTAGTATCGTTCATCATTGTGTAACGGATAGTTCCTGCTGCACATCTGTCCGGATCATAGAAATCCTCGTTCTTTGTCAGAGTAATATGGTCGTTGTGTACCCACTCGGACATAGTATAAGCACCGTTTGTCACCAGTTTATCTGCGTCATCTCCGTATACATCCGGACCGATCTCCTCATAGGCTTTTTGGTTCAGCGGATAATAAGAAGCAAAGGAGAACAGGTGAGTTGCATATGGAATAGGATTCTGGAAAGTCACTTCCAGAGTATAATCGTCGATAGCCTTTACACCCAGTTCAGAAGGATCTTTGGTTCCTTCATACACTTCCTTGCCGTTTACCAAGTTATCATAAACAATAAATGCATAGGAAGAAGCAGCTTCCTTGCTGCAGATGGTCTGATAAGAATATACGAAGTCATGGGCAGTTACAGGCTCGCCGTTTGTCCATTTTGCATCCTCGCGGAGCTTCATGGTATAAGTACAGCCATCATCGCTGACCTGTGTTTCCACTGCCAAATCCGGCTGAGGCTTATCGTTCTCATCCAGTTTATAAAGACCTACCATGATCTCACGGAGAATATCTCCGGAAGGTACGTCTGTTGTTTTCACACTGTTCAGTTCCGCAGGCTCAGAACGAAGATCCACTACATAAGTATCTTCTTCAGCAGTTCCCGGAAAAGCCGTGCTAGCCGTTTCTGTTCCATCGCTTGCTGCACTGGAATCTGTGCCAGAAGCACTACCAGCATCAGAACTTCCACATGCGCCCAGTGACAGAACCATGGCGCTGGCTAAAGCCATTGCTAAGATTTTCTTCATTTTCATCTTAGAATTCCTCCCTTTCTGATGTCTCAATCCTGAAGTCTAAAATTATCTTTTCTGCTTCTTTACTTTACTATAGAAAACCATACCATATAAGTCTACTATAGCGATTGAACAATCCTCTTTATTATAATAGAATCTGCATTTTTGTCAACCATTTCCGCCAAAATTGTGTATTTTGTGTGTTTTTACCAAAGACATCTATCTCCTCATGGCAATATATCCTAGACCTCTTTTTCCAGATTTTCCACAATTTTGCGGATAGTCCCGTCAGCAAAGGGAGAATCGATCCCAGCCTCCTTCAGGAGCTCTGTATGAAACTTTGAAGCGGACATCCTGCATAATTTCAGGTAGCTCTTCCAGGCTGCCGGATAATCTCTGTCCATCCAGGCCTTATACTCAAAGGCACAGAGCTGGGCGATGACATAATCAATATAGTACAGAGGGAAGCTGTAAATATGATGCTGCTTCTGCCAGAAAGCTCCTTTTTCAAAGAATGGCAGGCCGTCATAATCCATATGAGGTTTATATATCTTTTCCAGCTTTTTCCACACTTCTTTCCGCTCTGCAGGGCTCATTTCCGGATGGTCGTAAACCTCATGCTGAAATTCATCCACCATACAGCCATAGGGGACAAACATGACAGCCTCCTCCAGGTGCATACGGGTGTAGTCCTCTGTCGTATCCTTATCGAAAAACAGATGATACCAGGGCTCTGTAAAGAATTCCATGGACATAGAATGGATCTCTGCGGTTTCCATTCCGATATCCGCATGTTCCCGGATAGGATCTGCCGCCGCAAGATATCCCTGAAAAGCGTGGCCGCACTCATGGGTCATCACATCCACGTCTCCGCTGGTCCCGTTAAAGTTTGCAAAAATAAAAGGCGCTTTATAATCCGGCAGGTATGTCATATACCCTCCCACTGCCTTTGTCTTTCGTCCAAAAACATCCAGAAGCTCATTCTCCATCATAAAATCAAAGAATTCCTTTGTCTCCGGGGACAACTCTTCATACATTCGCTGTCCTGCAGCCAGGATCTCTTCAGGCGTTCCCTTGGGGCTTGGACTGCCATTTGGACCGTATACCTGCTCATCTGAGTAAGTCATATGTTCCAGTCCAAGACGTTTCCTTCTTTTTTCGTAAAGACTTTCTGCAAAGGGAACGAATGCTTCTTTTACCTGGCGGCGGAGGTTCTCTACCTCCTCTCTTCCGTAGCAGTTTCTCTGCATCCGCAGATATCCCAGCGGGGTATAAGTCTCAAATCCCAGTTTCTTTGCCTGAAGAGTCCGGTTCTTTACCAGTCTGTCATAGAGATCATCCAGCTTATCCTCTATGCTGAGGAAGAATTCATTCTGTTTCTCACAGGCTTTCCTTCTCACTTTGGGATCTTTGCTTTTCAAATACGGTGTCAGCAAAGAAAGGTTCAAGGTCTCGCCTTCCCAGTCGATCTTAGCTCCTGCCAGAAGTTTTTCATATTCTGTCACCAGCGCGTTTTCTTCCTGCATAAGAGGGATCACCTCGTCAGATACAGATTTCATGGCAATCTCTATGTTCTTAAAAGCCACCGGTCCGATTTTCTCTTCCAGAACTTTCCGGAAAGGAGAGGCATAAAGCTCCTTCTGATAAGCTACGCAGAGATTAGAATAAGCCGGCGTCTCCTGATCATAATAGTCCTGTTCTTCCTGGTAAAACTTATCTGCAGTATCTATCGAATGACGGATAGAACAAAGAGTGGCCTGAGTAGAAACCCGGTCTGTCAGGGCATAATATTTCTTATGGATCTCAAACTGCTCTTCTCCGTCTTTCGCTTCTTTCAAAGCTGTGATCAATCCTTTAAGCTCCTCTTTTGCTTTTTCAAAATCAATTCTCTCATAGGGCATGTCTTTAAATTTCATAAGTCCTGTCTTCCTTTCTATTCAATAGTATTTTAATAGAGATTCTTCACCTTAAAGTCTCTCTCTGCTTCTCTGCGCTGATCTTTCTTTGCAATGTCCTGACGCTTGTCATAAAGTTTCTTTCCTTTGGCGACTCCGATCTCTACCTTTACAAGACTGCCTTTAAAGTAAACCTTTAAGGGTACTAAAGTATAGCCCTTTTCCCGTATTTTTCCCTCTATCTTTCTGATCTCATAGGAATGGAGGAGAAGCTTCCTCACCCTGAGGGGATCTTTATTAAATATATTTCCCTTTTCATAGGGGCTGATATGCATGCCCCATACAAAAACTTCCCCTTTCTCGATCTGGACAAAGGATTCCTTAATACTGCATCTTCCCATCCGCAGAGACTTCACCTCAGTTCCCACCAGTTCGATCCCTGCTTCATAAGTATCTTCTATAAAGTAATCGTGATAAGCCTTTTTATTATTGGCGATCAGACGAATCCCTGCTTCTTTAGCCATCTCTAAACCTCCTGCTCTTTAATCTGCCAGGACAAAATCCACAGTCCGTTCCCCGGCATCTGCCTGGGCTACCCGGACTTTCACTTTTTGTCCGATAGCAAAACTTTTTTTCTTTTTCTCTCCTGTCAGCGTGTAACGGGAATTATCATATATATAATAGTCATCTGTAAGGGAATTTACATGGACCAGTCCTTCTACCGTATTTTCCAGTTCTACATAAAATCCCCAGTCTGTCACTCCAGAGATTATGCCTTCATAAACTTGTCCTATCTGACTTTCCATATATTCTGCTTTCTTCATTTTTATGGTTTCCCGTTCAGCTTCCTCCGCTCTCCGTTCCATAGCGCTGGACTGTCTGGCCACTTCATCCAGAATTTCCTGATAATGGCGGATTTTTGCTTCTGTCATCTTTCCCCGGAGATTCTCTTTGATGATCCTGTGGATCTGAAGATCCGGGTATCGGCGGATAGGAGAGGTAAAATGACAATAATATCTGGCCGCCAGTCCAAAATGGCCCGTACACTCTGTAGTATACTTGGCCTGTTTCATAGAACGAAGGATCAGACGGGAGAAAAAAGCCTCCGATTCTTTTCCGTCCAGCTCTTTTAAAATCTTCTGGACTTCCTTAGGACGTATCTCCTCTTTGCTCTTTTTAACCTTTACCCCGGCCCGGTGTACCAGTTCCAGCACCGGCTCCATTTTTTCCATATCGGGATTTTCATGGGTCCGGTAAACAAAAGGAAGCTCTGCCTGAGCATATTCCTGAGCCACCGTTTCGTTAGCTGCCAGCATAAAGTCCTCGATAATCCCGGTGGCCACATTCTGTTCATAGGGGTAGATCCTTACAGGTTTTCCATTTTCGTCCAATTCTACCTTGCTCTCCGGGAAATCAAAGTCAATGGCGCCTCTTTTTTTCCTTCTTTTCCTTAAAAGGGCAGAAAGCTCCTCCATCTGGAAAAACATAGGCAAAAGTTCTTTATATCGTTCTGATACTTTTTCATCTTCTTTTTGGAGGATTTTCTTTACATCTGTATAAGTCATCCTTTCATTCACATGGATCACCGTCTCTGCGATCCCATGAGAAACCACTTTTCCCTTTTCATCTATATCCATAAGACAGCTGAGAGCCAGGCGGTCTTCTCCGGCATTTAAGGAACAAATGCCGTTGGAAAGCTTCTGAGGCAGCATAGGAATCACCCGGTCTACCAGATATACACTGGTTCCTCTTTTTAAAGCCTCCCGATCCAGGGCGCTGTTATACTGGACGTAATTGCTCACATCTGCAATATGCACCCCAAGGTGAAATAGATTTCCTTCCTTTGACAGAGAAACTGCATCGTCTAAATCTTTGGCATCCTCTCCATCTATAGTGACCATAGTCACATCCCGCAGATCCAGACGTCCATAAAAGTCTCCTTCATTCAGAGAGTCCCGGATCCTTTCAGCCTGGTTTAATACCTTTTCCGGAAATTCCATAGGCAGTCCGCAGCTTTTTGCCACACTGAGCACATCAATGCCCTTTTCATCAAGGCTTCCCAGAACCTGGATGATCTTCCCTTCCGGGGATCTTTTTCTGGTGCCGTAATCCCGCACCTCTACGACAACCTTGTCCTGGTCTTTAGCTCCAAGAAAGTTTTCCCTCTGTATGAAAATATCTCTTACAAATCTCTGATTATCCGGCACAACAAAACCAAATCCGGAAGACTCCTGAAAAGTGCCTACGATCTCCCTGGTTCCTCTTTCCAGAACCTTTACCACCCGGCCTTCCCGGCGTTTTCCTCCTTTTTCTTCTTTTTTCAGGATGATCTGTACCCGGTCGCCGTGAAAGGCCCCTCCGGTTTCTTCTTCTGGAATATAGACGTCTTCACCTTCTTCCTCTGAAAGTTCCACAAAACCAAAACCTTTTGCATGTCCGATGAAGATACCTGTGAGATATTTTTCCCGGTCTTTCTTCTTTTTTTCTTTTCCCGTTTTCTTTTCTTCTTTTTTCTCCTGCTCTTTTTTATTAGAAGTTCTTACTGCTTCATATCTGCCTCTTTTATTTACCGTGATTTTTCCTTCTTCCAGAAGCATATCTAAAATTTCATGGAGCTGATCTCTTTTTCCGGCAGGCACCTGGAGCAGCACAGCCAGTTCCTTCGCTCTCATTGGCTGGTACTCTTTACAGCAGATAAGATCATATACCATTTTTTTTCTTTTTTTAGTCTGTTGATTTTTCTTCAATTTTGCCTCCTTAAGGAATCATGAATAAAAAGGCTGCCCCACTAAACCTCTCCCGTTTAATGCAGCAGCCTCGTCCTTAAAAATTCAGATTTAATACTAAAGCCAGCACGAAAAACAAAATGCCCATGATCCGCGTAGCCTTCACCAAAGCACCTTCCATAGAGCGGCCTTTGTTTCTTCCCCAATAGGTCTCTGCCATTCCGGCGATGCTTCCAAGTCCCTGAGATTTTCCTTCCTGCATCAGAATGATCACAGTCAGTCCTATACAATCAATAACGAAAAGAACTGTTAAAACAATTCTCAATATCTCCACTGTAACACCTCCTACCTGTTAAACATATCAAGTTTAACACATGCATAGGAGGATTTCAACCGTTTTTTCTCAATGTTTTTTCCAGGGGCTTATATATAAGCCATGATCCCCCAAACGATCTTCAATCGCCAGCAGCCGGTTATATTTGGCTGTTCTTTCTCCTCTACATGGCGCTCCTGTCTTGATCTGTCCTGCTCCCATAGCCACTGCCAGGTCGGCAATGAAGGTGTCCTCACTTTCTCCTGAACGGTGAGAAATCACCGGATTCCATCCTGCTTTCTGGGTCATCCGCACCGCCGCCACAGCCTCTGTGAGAGTTCCGATCTGGTTTACTTTAATAAGAACGGCATTACCTGCTTTTTCGCTGATCCCCTTACTGATCCTCTTCACATTTGTTACAAAAAGGTCATCTCCCACAAGCTGTACCCTGCTGCCCAGTCTCTCTGTCATCAATTTCCATCCCTTCCAGTCCTCTTCCCAGAGGCCGTCTTCTATAGAAACAATAGGATACTCATTCAAAAGTTTTTCATAGTAGTCCACCATTTCCTCTGCAGTCCTGATGATCTTTCTTCCTGTCATAGAAGATTCTCCCGGAAAGTAATAGGCCTTCTCTTCCTCCTGGTAAAGTTCACTGGCTGCTGCGTCCATAGCAAAGGAGATATCTCTTCCCGGTTCATATCCGGCTTCTCTCACCGCCAGGCCCATAAAATCGAAGATCTCTCTGGCGTCTTTTACATCCGGAGCAAATCCTCCTTCATCCCCTACTGCGGTGGACAGATTTTTTTCCTTCAATATAGATTTCAGTTTCTGGTAAGTTTCCCCGCACATCCTGAGGCCTTCCTGGAAACAGCAGGCTCCCACAGGCATGATCATAAATTCCTGGAAATCCACTGTATTATCCGCATGTTTTCCTCCATTTAAAATATTCATCATAGGCACCGGCATCCGGTCTGTAATACATCCTCCCAGATGCTGATATAAGGGCAGGCGAAGGGCTTTTGCCGCTGCATCGGCCACTGCCAGAGAGACGCCCAGCATAGCGTTTGCTCCCAGTTCTTCCTTATTTTCTGTTCCGTCCGCTTCCAAGATCAGTCTATCGATCTGACTCTGATCCAGAGCATTTTCCCCCAGAACAGCATCGGCCAGCCTGCCGTTTACATTGCCGACCGCTTTCTGCACACCCTGCCCCTGATAGCGGGCGTCTCCGTCTCTCAGTTCCAGGGCTTCAAACTTTCCTGTAGAAGCGCCGGAAGGCACAATGGCTCTGCCCGTATAACCTTCTTTGCCCACGATTCCCTCTCCTACCGTGACTTCTACCTCCACCGTAGGATTTCCTCTGGAGTCCAGTACTTCTCTTCCATATACTTTTCTGATTGGCAAATATCGTTCCATAGCAATACCTCCTGATTATTTTTGGCCTCTTTTTTGTTTCCATGCCAGAGCCAGAAGGCAGGTGCCGCTGACAACCCATAGAAGCAGCAGTTCTGTATAGGAAATCCTGTCTCCTGTTTTCCCGCTCTGTTCTTCTCCATATTCCTTCAGAGACGTTCCTGTTTCTTTTTCCTTTGTCTCATGGTCTAAACAGGTTCTCTTGTTTCCTATCCAAACTTCTTCGTTGGTTATCTGTTTTCCTTCACTGTTCTGTATTTCTGTTTCATACTTTTTCTGTTCCAATGGATAATATTCCCCGAATCTTCTTTCCCTAACCTTGTTTTTTCCTGGAAAGGGTTCTCCGGATAATTCCAGTTTTCCTCCTGTATCCAGGTCCTTTTTTTCTTCTGCTGATACCAGACAGCAAAAACCAAACAAAAGAGGAAGAATCAACGTCAGGATCCATTGTTTCCGTTTTTTTCTGTTTTTTATAGTTTCTCCTCTCTCAGGAAAACAAAACCGTGCAAAATCTGGAAGTCTGACTTTAGCCTCCAAATGGGCATACAAACATGTCCCCTTGGCTCGCTGCCGCGGAAATAAATTTCTTTCCTCTTTGTCACTGTTCTGCTATCCTGTACGTCATAATTGGGAATTTTGGCCGGACGGCCGGATTTGAAAAAATTATTTGAGATGTATTTTCATCATAGCATCAGAGATTCAAAAAAACAATACCGGAATACTCCACAAAATTCCCCGTCTCTGAAAAGCTTAAATTTAGTAAGTATAGAAAAAGAAGCCGCCGCATTAATCAAAATCAAGAATATTCCTGACATATGACGAATGCGACAGCCCCTTGCAAAACAGGCCGAATATCATGCCTGTATATTATTTATTTCTTGATCAGCAGAGATTTTCCTGTCATTTCCGCAGGCTGTTCCATGCCCATCATTTCAATTAATGTAGGTGCGATATCTGCCAGGCAGCCCCCTTCTCTTAATGTGTAAGAAGGATCTGCATTTACCAGGATAAAGGGCACCGGATTTGTTGTGTGCGCGGTAAAAGGAGCGCCGGTTTCATAGTCCACAAGCTGCTCGGCATTGCCGTGGTCTGCACAGATAAACATCTGGCCGTTCACTTCTTTGATAGCTTCTACAGCTCTGCCCACGCACTCATCTACTGTCTCGATGGCTTTGACGGCCGCTGCTTCCACACCTGTGTGTCCTACCATATCCGGATTTGCGAAGTTAATGATGATCACATCATATTTTCCGGATTTAATAGCCTCTACCAGTTTATCGCATACCTCATAGGCGCTCATTTCCGGTTTCAGGTCGTAAGTAGCTACTTTTGGAGATTTTACCAGGATCCTGTCCTCTCCTTCATTAGGTTCCTCAACTCCTCCATTGAAGAAGAAAGTTACATGGGCATATTTCTCTGTCTCTGCGATACGGGCCTGTTTCAGTCCGTTGGCTGCAAGAAATTCCCCAAAAGTATTCTGAATGGAAACCTTGTGGAAGGCCACTTCTGTATTTGGGATAGTAGGATCATATTCTGTGAAGCACACATAGGTAAGATCCAGTCTCTTCTCTCTCTCAAATCCGTCAAATTCATCCGCGCAGAAAGCTCTGGTGATCTCTCTTGCTCTGTCCGGGCGGAAGTTAAAGAAGATCACGGAATCTTTATCCTGGATGGTTCCCACCGGCTGTCCGTCTTTTACGATCACAGTAGGAACTACAAACTCATCTGTCTTTCCTTCTTCATAAGAAGCCTTTACAGCGCATACCGGGCACTCTGCCTGAACGCCTTCGCCCTTTGTAAGAGCTTTGTATGCCAGTTCCACACGGTCCCAGCGGTTATCTCTGTCCATGGCATAGTAACGTCCCATTACGGAAGCCACCTGTCCTACGCCGATCTCTTTCATCTTATCATTTAATTCCTGGATATAGCCTTTTCCTCCTGTGGTAGGAGTATCTCTTCCGTCCAGGAAGCAGTGAACAAACACTTTCTCAAGGCCTTCTCTTTTGGCCAGTTCCAAAAGTCCGTACAGATGTGTATTATGGCTGTGAACGCCTCCGTCGGAAAGAAGTCCGAAAAGATGAAGGGAAGCATTGTTTTCCTTTGCATTATGAACGGCTTTTAAAAGAGCCTCGTTCTTAAAGAAATCTCCGTCCTGAATCTCTTTGGTGATCCTGGTAAGCTCCTGATATACAATACGGCCTGCGCCCATGTTCAGATGTCCTACTTCAGAATTTCCCATTTGTCCCTCAGGAAGACCTACAGCCATTCCGCTGGCATTTCCTTTTACAAAGGGGCACTGAGACATCAACTGATCCATGATGGGTGTTTTCCCTTCGCATACGGCATTGGCCTCACAGTTATCGTTCAGGCCATATCCATCAAGAATCATTAATACGGTTGGTTTTTTACTCATGGCGATTTCTCCTTTATCTCAAATTTCTATATTCCTTATGTCCGATTATTATTTTAACAGAAATACAGGATTTTTCAATGGATTTTATAAGACCTTAGAGAGAAATTCCCGCAGTCTTGGATTTTTCGGACTGGCGAAGAATTCCTGAGGCGGAGCATCCTCCTGGATATTTCCTGCGTTGATAAATAATACCCTGCTGGCCACTTCTCTGGCAAATCCCATTTCGTGGGTGACCACGACCATGGTCATGCCGGACTGAGCCAGTTCCCTCATGATCTCCAGGACTTCCCCTACCATTTCCGGATCCAGGGCCGACGTAGGCTCGTCAAAAAGCATCACATCCGGATTCATGGCCATGGCCCGGGCAATGGCGATCCTCTGTTTCTGGCCGCCTGAAAGACTGCCAGGATAAGCGTCTGCTTTGTCAGGCAGCCCTACTCTTTCCAAAAGCTCATCTGCCTTCCGGGATGCTTCCTCCGGCGTCATAATCTTCAGAGTCACCGGCGCCAGCATAATATTTTCCTTTACCGTTTTATGGGGAAACAGATTAAACTGCTGGAATACCATTCCGATCTTCTGACGGTGGCGGTTGATATCCACTTTAGGATCTGTGATGTCTACATTTTCGAAAAGTATCCTTCCTCCCGTAGGAACCTCCAGAAGGTTCAGAGAGCGGAGAAAAGTGGATTTTCCAGAACCGGAAGGTCCGATAATAGCCACAACTTCTCCTTTGTGTATCTCCGTATTAATCCCATCCAAAACTTTATTATCTCCAAAATGTTTCTGGAGATTTTCTACTTTTATCAATGTCTCGCCTTTAATGATCACTTCTGCGCAGCCTCCTTTCCACCTTGCCCATGAAATAGGTCAGCAGCATTACCAGGACCAGATAAAAGACCGCTGCTGAGATCAGGGGCACAAAAGCGCTGTAGGTACGGCTCTGTACCAATGTGGCTGCTTTTGTAATATCTACGGTACCGATGTATCCAATGATCGCTGTTTCCTTTAAAAGAACGATCATCTCATTGATCAGAGCCGGAAGGACATTTTTAAATGCCTGAGGCATAATGATCAGCTTCATGGTCTGGCCGGAACTAAGACCCAGACTTCTTCCTGCCTCCATCTGGCCTTTATCAATGGACATGATCCCGGAACGGACGATCTCTGCCACATAGGCGCCGGAGTTGATACCGAAAGCAATACCTCCGATAATAATATTATTCAGAGGAATGCTGGCAAAAACTACGGAATAAAAAATCAGGATCTGGATCATAGAAGGAGTTCCTCTGATCACTGTCAGATAAACTACACATATAGCATTCAGCAGCTTCAGCTTGCCGGTCTGTTCATGAGTCGAACGGACCAGAGCCACCAGAAATCCCAGGATCACACCAATGCAAAGAGCCAGAAGTGTGACCAGGATCGTGGTCTTTAATCCGTTCAGCCACCATTCAGAGGCGCCGTTATCCACAAAATACCGCTGAAACTCATGTTGGAGATTTTCCCACATTCTTTATTTCCTCCTTAGGTATTCAGTGATTATTTTCTTACAATAACAACCTGGCTGGCTTTTGCATAGGTGTCGGTAAAGTCTACGCTTTCCTCTCTCTCCGGATTAACAGTCATACCTGCGGCTCCAAAGTCAGCTTTTCCTGTATCCACAGAAGTCAGGATCGCTTCAAAAGCCATATCTTCGATTTTCAGCTCATATCCCAGCTTGTCGCAGATAGCCTGGGCAATATCCGGATCAATGCCTACGATCTCGTCGCCTTCCTTATATTCCCAGGGTTCAAATTCCGCATTGGTGGCCATGGTCAGAGTTCCCTTGGAGCGGTCCACATCTTCCGGAGACTGATAAGGATGTTCTCCAGCCTCATCACCTATGTAGTTGCTCTGGATCTCTTCCAGAGTCCCGTCCTCCTTCAGTTCTGCAAGGGCTTCATTAAAAGCATCTCTCAGCTCTGTATTGCCCTTTTTCATACAGATGGCGTATTCCTCTGTGTCAAAAATACCATCTACGATCTCCAGGTCATCATTTGCCTCTACAAACTTTTCTGCCGGAAGAGAGTCAATAACCACACAGTCTACTTTTCCGTTTTTCAGCGCCTGGATAGCATCTGCTCCTTTGTTGAACCGGTTTACCTGAGAATCTTCATTCACAGCATCTGTAGCCGCAGAGTCTCCTGTGGTTCCGATCTGCACGCCAATGGTCAGATCCGCCAGATCATCTATAGAAGTCACTTCTACAGGTTCTGAAGATGCCTGATTTCCTCCGGAACATCCCGCCATAGCAAAAACCATAACAGACGCCAAAAATGCCGCTAATACTTTTTTCTTCATCTTTTTCTCTCCTTTTATAATTATTCAATTGAATCTTCAGTTTTATAAAAAACCATACTATTCTCTGTCAGATCAGGTATCAGTGAATATTTATTCAATTTCTATGGATTATAGCAGTTTTTAAACTAAATATCAATATACCACGACAGGCGTATTCACCTCTATGTTTTCATAAATGGTCCTGGCATTTTCCAGAGGAGTATTGATGCAGCCATGGGAACCATTATACAGATAAATATCTCCTCCAAAGCTGGTCCTGCTGGTCAGGTCATGGATCCCTACCCCTCCGTTAAAAGGCATCCAGTAATTTACCGGTGTCTCGTACTCAATGCTTCCGTCAGGATTTCTGCCTACCAGGGTAGAGGGGCTGGCCTTATCCTTCAGTCTCCAGACACCGCCGGAAGGAGTTCCGTTTCCTTTATTGGGGTTTCCGGTCACCACAGGGGTGTCCACCAGTAAAGTCCCGTTCTTATAAAACCACATTCTCTGCTGGCTTATGGAAATTTCCACGTAAGTACCGTCAATATCATTTCCTCCATGTTTTTCACCGGTATACAGCCAGGTAGGCTCTACAGGTCCGCTTTGCCCTGCATTTAAAGCATTTACCAGGGATTCTGTGGTTTTATCCTGCCACAGCCTCCATCCATAATCTCCCTGGGTAAGATGTACGGTAGTTCCGCTTGAGGTGACAAAATCTCTGGCCTGACCTACAGTGTTATATTTCTCTGACCAGGCAATGACCGTCTGCTTTACCGTATCTGTATCAAAATAGTAATTTCCGTCATCTCCTTTTTTCAGCCAGGATTTCAGCTGATCCCTGGTCACAGTCTCTGTACCTGTCCCAAAATCCAGGCTGACCTGGAGATTTGTAAACTTCGTAAGCTGCTCTACCTCATTTTTCAGATTTTCATCATCCTGATACACAGAAGGCTTTACATAGCAGTCTGCATCCTCCAAAGACAATTCTGTCTCCCTCTGGTCCACTGCATTTTTCACTGCCGCCAGGGTCTTTTCTTTATCCAAGGTGGCTCCTTCCACTTCCGGTACGATCTGATAGGAAGTTCCGGTATCCTCTACTTTTGCATCCTGGACAGGAATCATATTTCCGTCCTGCATACAGGCCAGCTGGTTGACCGCCTGTTCCAGGCTTCCTTCATTATAAGAGCTCTCTGCGCTGACCGTATAGTCCTTGCTGCCGAATATCTGCACCGGCCAAAGCCAGGAATTCTGCTCCTCTTTCATCAGCTGCTCTGCTCCATTATCATCCTGATAAGTCAGCTGGATAGCAGAACCTTCGATAGTCTCTGTTTTATCTTCTCTCTCCTGGATCGTCAAAGAATAGGTCTCTGCGCTTTTCTTTAAAAAGTCTTCTGCGTAAGCCGCATCTCTGCCTCCGCAGTCCACCCCGTTTATTGTCGTTCCGGGATAGAACTTGTCCTGATAATAAAATCCTACGGCTGCATAGCCTGCCAGCAGCACTGCTGCTCCCCCTGCAAGTCCGATGCCCAGTGCCTTTCTGGATTTTTTCTTTTCCTTCTTTTTCCCGGATCTGTTTTTCTGCTGTTCATTTTCACTTTTTAACATATTCAGATATTCTTTTCTGCTGTTTTTCATTTTTATGTAAACTTCCTTATTCTAAGTATAAATACCATTTTTACACGCCCATTCTACTCCAATTAAATAAAAAAAGAAAGGCTTTTCTTCCTTTCTGTTGAATTTCACTAATTTTTCTACTATCATAGCAGAAGAAATATTCATTTTTTAAGGAGATTACATATGACACAGGATCAGTCTTTACTTGATATGACCCGCTGCCGCCTTTGTCCCAGAAACTGCGGTACAGACCGCCGCAGATTTCCAGGATTCTGCGGCGAAAAAACAGAAATCCGCTGTGCAAGGGCAGCCCTTCATTTTTGGGAGGAGCCCTGCATAAGCGGCCGCAGAGGAAGCGGTACTGTATTCTTTTCCGGATGCAGCCTGAAATGTTGTTTCTGCCAGAACTACCAGATCAGCCAGAATCATATAGGAAAAACCATATCCCCGGAAAGACTGGCGGAAATTTTTCTTTCTCTCCAGGACCAGGGCGCCCATAACATCAATCTGGTCACTGCCTCCCATTTCCTCCCGGGTGTGCTCTCTGCCCTGGATCTGGCCAGACCGGAGCTGCATATTCCGGTAGTGTACAACAGCGGAGGCTATGAAAAGCCGGAAATCATTGAACTTCTAAAAGGCTATGTAGATATTTATCTGCCGGATCTGAAATATTATGATCCCCGGATCTCAGCCCGGTATTCCAATGCTGAAAACTATTTCCAGACAGCTTCCCAGGCAATATCCGCAATGATCGCCCAGACTGGAAAACCTGAGTTTGATCAGGAAGGTATGATGGCCAAAGGAGTGATCATCCGGCATATGGTACTCCCTGGCTGCAGAAAAGATTCCTCCGCTCTTCTTAGATGGATGAAGGAAAAACTTCCTGAGGGCAGCTTTCTCCTCAGCCTGCTCAGCCAGTATACTCCTTTTTATAAAAGCAGCCAGTATCCTGAAATCCATCGAAGGCTTACTTCCTACGAATATAATAAGGTCCTGGATGAGGCCATCTCACTGGGCCTCACCCAGGGATTTATGCAGGAGAAAAGCAGTGCTAAAGAAGAATACACGCCGCCTTTTAATTTCGAGGGGTTATAAATCGGGTTGCCCAATACCCCAGCATAAAACCAATTAAGTATAGAAGAACGTCCGACAAAGAAAAAACTCCTCTGGCAAAAATATATTGAATAAATTCTATCAATATAGATATCAAGCCAAAGATTATAACAGTTTTACTAAATCTAATATTTCTTTTCATACAATATAGCAGAGGATATGCCGGTATAAAGCCCACTACATTAATCAACGTGGTAAATATACTTAATGGATCGTCAAAAAAAGCATAAATAAAAGCAAAGGGATTCAGCTCTATAGCCTGTACATAAACATTCCTGAATAATAGTCCGATTGCTAAGACTATTAAATACAATAAAAACCAGATATATGGATCATATTTATTTTTCTTAAGTAAAAATCTTTTCAGTATAAAAAAGATTATTAATGATGTAATAAAAAAATATATAAATCCAAGAATCACATTAAAGCAGGGGACTCCTAAAAGCAGAAGCAGCTCCATAATAAGATAATGATATAATGCAAGTCCCAGTGCTAAACTAATCAAAAAGACTACTATCAGCTTTAAAATATATTTCATAAGCTAAGCTGTGCTTAAACAGATTCCACAATACCTAATCCGTTAATCCTGAAGAACGAATCTGACCGTCAAAAGCACTTCCTTTCCATAATACTTTATCATTACGCAAAAAAGAGGGTATCTCTTAAGGTGCTTCAAAGCTTTTGGGATACCCTCCTCTCAATCAATCACTTTTATTTATTGTAGTTTACAATGGAACCGAAATCTGGTTTCAGGGCAGCGCCGCCTACCAGTCCGCCGTCAATATCCGGCTGAACAAATAAGTCTGGAGCTGTCTTGGCATTTACAGATCCGCCGTACTGGATACGGATGGCGTCTGCTGTAGCCTGATCATATACTTCTGCGATGCACTCACGGATGGCCTTGCATACTTCCTGAGCCTGCTCAGTTGTAGCGGTCTTTCCTGTGCCGATAGCCCAGATAGGCTCGTAAGCGATGACAGCTTCCTTGGCCTGATCTGCTGTGATTCCCTGGAATCCAACCTTTACCTGCTGGCGGATGAAGTCCATGGTCACGCCCTGCTCTCTCTGCTCCAGTGTCTCGCCGCAGCACATAATAGGAGTTAAGCCATGCTCAAATGCCTTCAGCATCTTCTTATTAATATCGGCGTTTGTTTCTCCGAAGTATTCTCTTCTTTCAGAGTGACCCAGGATCACATATTTTACTCCTGCGTCTACTAACATGTTAGGAGAAATCTCACCTGTATAAGCGCCTTTTTCTTCAAAATACATATTCTCAGCGCCTACCTGGATATTGGTTCCTTTTACAGCTTCCACTACAGGAACAATATCAATGGCAGGTACGCAGAAAACTACGTCTACTTCATCATTTGCAACCAATGGTTTTAATGTATTTACTAATTCCACTGCCTCGCTGGGAGTCATATTCATCTTCCAGTTTCCGGCAATAATTTTTTTCCTTGCCATGGGAATTACCTTCTTTCCTGTTTTTTTATAACTTGCAGGTGCAGACGGGTATGTTCACCTTACTAAGCTCGGACTGCATCCTGCAGATTGTCATTAAAAGGAATCTTCCCTCTACTAAGCTCAGACTGTGCCCTGAAGGACTTGCTTCGCTAAGGATCGGGAAGGACCTCGCACTAAGTTCAAACTTCGCCTGCGGCTCGTTTTCACTAAGTTGCTTTCGGACTACTTATCGTTTGCAGCTGCTACGCCTGGGAGTTCTTTGCCTTCCAGGAATTCCAGGGAAGCGCCGCCGCCGGTGGAGATGTGGGTCATCTTGTCGCCGTAGCCTAAGATGTTTACTGCTGCTGCAGAGTCACCGCCGCCGATGATGGTAGTAGCGTCTGTCTCAGCCAGGGCTTTGGCAACAGCTTCTGTACCGTGAGCAAAGTTCGGCATCTCGAAGCAGCCCATCGGTCCGTTCCATACTACTGTCTTAGCATCTTTTACAGCGTCGCAGAACAGTTTTTCTGTCTCAGGTCCGATATCCATTCCTTCCCAGCCGTCCGGGATCTCTCCGGTAGGTACGATCTGGATATTGCAGTCATTGGAGAATGCATCGCCGATCTTATTATCAACAGGAAGAAGAAGTTTTACACCTTTCTCTGCTGCTTTTTTCTTCATATCAAGAGCATACTGGAGATAGTCGTCTTCGCAAAGGGAAATTCCGATCTTTCCGCCTTCTGCTTTGGAGAATGTGTAAGCCATTCCACCTCCGATGATCAATGTATCTACTTTATCCAGCAGATTGTTGATAACAGAGATCTTGCTGGAAACTTTTGCTCCGCCAAGGATAGCTACGAAAGGTCTCTTTGGATTGTTGACAGCATTTCCCAGGAAATCGATCTCTTTCTGCATCAGATATCCAACTACAGCAGTATCTACATATTTCGTAACGCCTACGTTGGAGCAGTGAGCTCTGTGGGCAGTACCAAAAGCATCGTTTACAAATACATCGCACAGAGAAGCCAGTTCTTTGGAGAACTCATCTCCGTTTTTAGTCTCTTCCGCACGGTAACGGGTATTCTCCAGTAAGATCACATCCCCGTCTTTCATAGCGGCAACAGCAGCTTTTGCATTCGGTCCTACTACTTCAGGATCAGCAGCGAATTTTACTTCCTGTCCCAGAAGCTCTGTAAGGCGTTTTGCAACAGGTGCCAGAGATAATTCCGGTTTTGGCTCTCCTTTTGGTTTTCCCAGATGAGAGCAGAGGATTACTTTTCCTCCGTCAGCGATCAATTTTTTGATGGTAGGAAGTGCAGCTACCAGACGGTTTTCGTCTGTGATCTTTCCATCCTGAAGAGGTACGTTAAAATCGCAGCGCACCAGCACTCTTTTTCCTTTAACGTTAATATCGTCCACTGATTTTTTGTTAAGCATTGGAAATGCCTCCTTTTTCTGATTTCTGGCCGAAAAGGGCCCGGTCCATACCATAATAGACCGGACCCTCAATGAGCCTTTATAATACTTTCAGGATTATATTATTTGTTTAATAATTTACCGAAGTATTTGATTGTTCTAACCATCTGGCTTGTGTAGGAGTTCTCGTTGTCATACCATGATACAACCTGAACTTCTGTTGTTCCGTTGTCCAGAGGCAGAACCATTGTCTGTGTAGCATCGAACAGAGAACCGTATGTCATACCAACAATATCGCTGGATACGATTTCATCTTCGTTGTATCCGAAGGACTCTGTAGCTGCAGCTTTCATAGCATCGTTGATCTGCTCTTTTGTAACATTTCCTTTAACAACTGCTGTTAAGATAGTTGTGGAACCTGTAGGAGTAGGAACACGCTGTGCAGCACCGATCAGTTTTCCATTTAATTCAGGGATAACTAATCCGATAGCTTTTGCAGCGCCTGTGCTGTTTGGAACGATGTTAACAGCAGCTGCACGGGATCTTCTCAGATCGCCTTTTCTCTGTGGTCCGTCCAGAGTCATCTGATCGCCTGTGTAAGCGTGGATTGTACACATAATACCAGACTGGATCTCAGCTAAGTCATTTAATGCTTTAGCCATAGGTGCCAGGCAGTTTGTTGTACAGGAAGCTGCGGAGATGATGTTGTCATTTTCTGTTAATGTTTCATGGTTTACATTGTAAACGATAGTTGGCAGGTCATTTCCAGCAGGAGCGGAAATAACAACTTTCTTAGCGCCGGCATCGATATGAGCCTGAGCTTTTGCTTTGGATGTATAGAAACCTGTACACTCCAGAACAACGTCTACGCCGATCTCTCCCCAAGGAAGCTCTGCTGCGTTAGCCATTGCATAAATTTTGATTTCTTTTCCGTCAACAGTGATAGAATCTTCTCCAGCTGTTACTTTGTCAGCTAAAGCATATCTTCCCTGTGTAGAGTCATATTTCAGTAAGTGAGCTAACATCTTTGGAGATGTTAAATCGTTGATTGCAACGATTTCAAATCCTTCTGCTCCAAACATCTGTCTGAATGCAAGACGTCCGATACGTCCAAAACCATTGATTGCTACTTTTACTGCCATGATTTTCATTCCTCCTAAAAGTGATTGATTTTCTGTGAGTTCTTTAACTTTTGTTTTATACATTGTTAAAGAAACATCAACCTTGTCCATATTGTACTCGTTTTCGTCCAAAAATTCAAGCCCATTTTCACATTTCCTGTGCATTTTAACGCTGATTTAACAGCCTGCCTCTTGCTATAAGTATAAAAATTCCCTTATAATATTTACAGTAAGCAAATATCTACAGTAAAGGAGTTACTTTTATGTATTGTGATTATCATCTGCATTCTTCTTTTTCAGGAGACAGCGAGGCTCCTATGGAGGAAATGATACAGCAGGGCATCCGTCTGGGGCTTTCCGCCATGTGTTTTACAGAGCATATTGATCCTGATTTTCCAGACGGAGACTGTTCCTTTGATCTTGATCTCCCTGCTTATGAAAAAAAATTAAAAGAACTAAAAGATAAATATAAAGGCCAGATCGATATCTGCTTTGGTCTGGAGCTGGGACTGCAGCCTCATTTGACCCAGGAGATCCCCAAGATCGCTTCTTCCGCCTCCTTTGACTTTCTCATCGGCTCTACCCATGTAGCGGATCATATGGACCCTTATGAAAAGATTTTTTTTCAGGACAGGACCGAATACCAGGCCTATCACAGATATTTTGAAGTGCTGTTGGAAAACCTGGAAACCTTCTCCTGCTTTGACTCCTGCGGCCACATAGATTATGTGGTACGGTATGGTCCCAATCAGAACCGGAATTACTCTTATGAAAAATATCAGGATATCTTAGATGCTATTTTAGAAAAATTAATAGAAAAACAGATTGGGCTGGAATGCAATACCGCAGGTTTTAAATACGGTCTTGGACATCCTAACCCTACAGAAAAGATTCTGGCACGTTACCGGGAGCTGGGCGGGGAAATCCTGACTCTTGGTTCAGACGCCCATGCTCCGGAACATATTGCCTATCATTTTAAAGAAACCGTTCAGATTCTGAAAGACTGCGGCTTTCACTACTACACAGTCTTCAAAGAAAGAAAGCCCGAATTTTTAAAACTCTGACAGGACTGAGGGCTCCTTTTCCCTCACAGGGCCCAGGATAATGCCGCCCCCGGCAACATACTCGCCCCGGTACAGCACCACTGCCTGTCCCGGGGTCACTGCTCTCTGAGGTTCCAGGAAGTTTACCTGTACACGCCCGTCTTCCAATTTCTTCAGTGTACAGGGAGCTCCCGGGTGATTATACCTTATTTTCCCGGTAAGCACTTCTCCCTCATCGATCTCTTCCATTGCCATATAGTTCATCCTGCCGCAGACCAGACTTTTTACAAAAAGCTCTTCATTTTCCCCTATGACTACTTCATTTGTCCCGGGGCGGATTTCTGTAACAAACACCGGATGTCCCATAGAAAGATTCAGTCCCTTTCTCTGTCCAATGGTGTAGTGAATGATACCCTTATGTTCTCCGATAACAGTCCCGTCTTTTTTTATATAATTTCCTCTAGAGATCTTTGTCCCTGTGCTTTTTTCTATAAATCCGGCATAGTCATTGTCCGGAACAAAACAGATTTCCTGACTGTCTTTTTTATGAGCCACCGGGATCCCTGCTTCTTCCGCGATCCGCCGGATCTCCTCCTTTGTGTACTCGCCTACAGGCATCAGCGTCCGGGACAGCTGTTCCTGAGTCAGATTATACAAAGCATAGGTCTGATCTTTTCTGGCTGTCACAGAATTACGGACTGCATACCGGCCGTTTTCCAGTCTCTCTATCCTGGCATAATGGCCTGTGGCAATATAGTCTGCCCCAATATTCAGGCTCCGTTTCAGAAGGGCTTCCCACTTCACATAACGGTTACAGGCAATACAGGGATTGGGGGTTCTTCCTTCCTGGTATTCCCTGATAAAATAATCGATGACATTTTCCTTGAATTCTCTTCGGAAGTTCATGACATAATAAGGAATCTCCAATTTTGCGGCTACCCTCCTGGCATCGTCCACTGCCCTTAGGCCGCAGCATCCTCCGTTCTCCTCCTGAAATTCAGGATCTTCCTCCTGCCAGATCTGCATGGTAACCCCGATCACCTCATAGCCTTGTTTTTTCAGCAGATAGGCTGCCACTGAGGAATCTACTCCTCCTGACAGACCTACCACCACTTTCTTCCTCTCCATCAATATTCTTCCTCTTCTTCCTCTTCGCCTTCATGAATATCAGACTTAGGTTTGGAAAGTCCTTCTATCTTGATTCCATTTTTTTCCGCATAATCCCACAAAGCTGCATGGATTGCCTCTTCTGCCAGAAGAGAGCAGTGAACCTTCACCGGAGGCAGGCCGTCCAGAGCTTCCATAACGGCTTTATTGGTAACCTGAAGGGCCTCCTGTATGGTCTTTCCCTTCACCAGCTCTGTGGCCATACTGCTGGTAGCCACAGCGGCTCCGCAGCCAAAGGTTTTAAACTTGCAGTCCCGGATGATCTGATTCTCATCGATATCCAGGTAGATTCTCATGATATCTCCGCATTTTGCATTTCCAACAGTGCCTACGCCGCTGGGATTCTCAATCTCGCCTACGTTTCTGGGATTCTGAAAATGATCCATAACTTTTTCACTGTACATTGTTCTTTCCTCCGTATTCTCTTTATTCTATACTTTTTATTTCTTCTCTTTTTCCTGTTTTCTGATGAAATCCTCATATAAAGGAGAAAGATTTCTCAGTTTAGCCACAATTTCCTTTATCTGTTCCAGCGTATAATCCAGATCCTCCTTTGTGGTATCTGCCCCTAAAGTCAGCCTTAGTGAACCATGCGCGGTTTCATGAGGCAGTCCGATAGCCAAAAGCACATGGGAAGGATCCAGAGATCCTGAAGTACAGGCGGAACCGCTGGAGCCTGCGATCCCCTTCATATCCAGCATGATCAGAAGAGATTCTCCCTCAATGAACCGGAAGCTGAAATTTGCATTATTAGGAAGACGTTTTACCGGATCTCCGTTCAGCCGGGTATAGGGTACTTCCTCCAGGACCTGGCGGATAAAGTAATCTCTTAACTCCTGCTCCTTTTTGGTCCGTTCTTCCATAGATTCAGCTGCCATCCTGGCAGCCACCCCATATCCTACAATTCCAGGGACATTTTCTGTGCCGGCTCTTCTTTTCCTCTCCTGGGCGCCTCCATGGATAAAGGATCGTATTTTTACACCCTTCCGGATATAAAGACAGCCGATTCCTTTCGGCCCATTAATCTTGTGGGCGCTGGAACTCAGCATGTCAATGTTCAGTTCATCCACATCTATAGGCACCTGTCCAAATGCCTGTACAGCGTCTGTATGGAACAGGATCCCGTGTTCTTTGGCGATCATGCCGATTTCCTTCACCGGTTCTATGGTGCCGATCTCATTATTGGCAAACATGATAGTGATCAGAATGGTTTCCGGGGTAATCGCCTTTTGAAGCTGATCCAGATCTATCATTCCATTCTCGTCTACATCCAGATAGGTCACCCTGGCTCCCTGTTTTTCCAGGTACTGGCAGGTGTGGAGCACCGCATGATGTTCGATCTTGGATGTGATGATATGATTTCCTTTATTCTTGTAAGCCTCATAAGCCGCCTTTATAGCCCAGTTATCCGCCTCAGATCCGCCTCCGGTAAAGTAGATTTCTTCTGGCTTTGCCCCGATCACCCGGGCAATCTCTTCTCTGGCTTTGGTAATAGCCTCTTTGCTTCTCTGTCCCAGTTCATAAATACTGGAAGGATTGCCGTAACTTTCTGTAAAATATGGAAGCATAGCATCCACAACTTCCTGAGCTGTCCTTGTAGTGGCTGCGTTATCTAAATAAATTCTTGTCTTCATAGCTTTCCTCTCCTATTTTTTAATTTTTTAGATCCTTTCATTTTATAACTGTACAATTACCCGTCAACTTCGGCTTTTTTCCATTCTGCGGCTTTCCTCCACAAGCTGGCTGAGGGTAATAGAGTCTACTGTCTCCTGAATACTTTTATTGACCTTCTGCCACACATACCTGGCGGCACATAAATCTTCTCCAAGACAGTTGGCATTATACTCCTTCCCGCAGGAAACAGCCTCAATACTGCCTTCCAATGCCCTGAGAACATCTCCTACAGAAATTTTTTCGGCCGGTTTTGCCAGTCTGTAGCCTCCCTGAGCTCCCCTGACACTGTTTACCAGTCCCGCTTTCTTAAGCTTGCTTACCAGCTGCTCCAAATAACTGTCTGAAATCTGCTGCCTGGCGGAAATGCTTTGAATGGATACTGCTTCTTCCTCCCCATACATTGCCAGGTCAATAAGAGCCCGCAGTCCATATCTTCCTTTTGTAGAAAATTTCACAATTAGCGCCCCTTTTAATTCCGACTATTTTACTAGGTTTTATTCTGGATGTAGGATAGCATCTTTCCTTTGTTCTGTCAAGGGAATTTCAGGAATATATTATAGAAAAGGTAAAAGGGATCTGTATGGACAATAAGCATTTTCTTTTAAAAGGAACCCTCCTCCTCACAGGAGCAGGATTTATCACAAAAATTATCGGGTTTATCTATAGAATATTCCTTTCGCAGACAATTGGTGCAGAAGGCATGGGCATCTATCAGCTTATCTTTCCTATCCACACATTGTGCTTTGCTCTCTCTGTAGGCGGTATCCAGACTGCAATATCTCGATTCACCGCCGCCAGGGCGGCCTTAAAAGATGAGCAGGGGGCCAGAGACATCTTTGTTTTGTCCGGAGCACTCTCCACTGTCATAGCCCTTGGGGTTTCAGTAATTCTTTATCAGAATGCCTCCTGGTTCGCTGTCCATATTCTCCTGGAAGAAAGATGCACTCCGCTTCTCCGGCTTATGGCTTTTTCCATTCCCATGGGAACCTTACATTCCTGTGTAAACGGCTATTATTACGCCAGAAAAAAAATGTCTGTTCCCGCCGCCTCTCAGCTTCTGGAACAGTGTGCCAGAGTGGGCGTTTCTTACGGCATGTTCCTGGTCTTAACGGACCAGGGCCTTCCTGTCACTCCCATGCTGGCCGTGGCGGGTCTTTTAGGAGGGGAGTTGGCCTCTATGATTTTTTCTCTCATCCTCCTCCTCTGGGACTACCAAAAACATGGATACCGTCTGAAAAATCTCCAGTCTCCCGGAAAAGACATGAAAGAGATCCTGTCTCTGGCCTTTCCCCTGACCTGCAGCCGTCTTCTGGTAAATGTCCTTCACAGCATTGAGTCTGTACTGATCCCCGGACATCTGCGGCTCTACGGACTGGACAGCGGTTCTGCTTTATCCGTTTACGGAGTCCTGACAGGTATGGCTCTTCCTCTTATTTTGTTTCCTTCTGCCATCACCACTGCTGTCTCTACCGTGCTCCTTCCTTCTGTAGCAGAACATCAGGCTGTAGGAAACCGAAAGGCAATCCGCCGCGCGCTCTTTCTATCTGTAAAATATTGCCTTATTTTAGGCTTTCTATCCACAGCTTTTTTCTTTTTTGCAGGAGATTTCCTGGGGCTGGTCCTGTTTAAAAACGAATTTGCAGCCACTTTCATCAAAACCCTGTCTTTTATCTGTCCCTGCCTGTACCTTTCCGGAACCTTAAGCGGGATTTTAAATGGACTGGGAGCAGCCAACCCGTCTTTTATTTTGAACACTCTGGGATTAGGCGTAAGGATCGCCTTTGTTTTTTTCGTTATTCCCGAGTATGGGATCCGGGGATATCTATGGGGTCTTATTGTCAGCGAACTCCTTGTAACAGGCCTTTCTCTGTATTTTTTAAGAGAATACTTTTTCTGACTGCCAAGAAAAAGTATCGACAACCGGGATTTCTTGTATTATAATTTTTTTGTTAAACCGGCTTTTTCAAAATATCTATAAAAATACAAAGGAGAATCCCATGAGTTTTACATTTGTTAAACAATTACCTTCTCCGGACCAAATCAAAAGTCAGACTCCTCTGTCCGAAGAAATGAAAAAAATAAAAGCAAAGCGTGACCGTCTTATCCAGGATGTGATCACAGGCAGATCTGATAAGTTTCTGGTGATCATAGGCCCTTGTTCTGCAGATAACGAAGATTCTGTATGCGAGTATACAAACCGGCTGGCTAAAATCCAGGACAAAGTAGCAGACAGACTGGTTCTTGTTCCCCGTATTTATACAAATAAGCCCCGCACTACAGGGGAAGGCTACAAAGGCATGCTCCACCAGCCTGATCCAGAAGCAAAACCAGATGTAATGGCCGGCATCCTGGCGATCCGGCATATGCATATGCGTTCTATTGCAGAAACGGGCCTTACTTCTGCAGATGAAATGCTCTATCCCGACAACTGGCATTATCTTTCCGATCTGCTTTCTTATGTTGCCATCGGTGCCCGTTCTGTAGAAAATCAGGAGCATCGCCTTATGGTCAGCGGACTGGATATCCCTGCGGGTATGAAGAATCCTACCAGCGGAGATTTCTCCGTAATGCTGAATTCTGTTGTAGCGGCTCAGAAGGGCCATGATTTTATTTCCAGAGGATGGGAAGTAAAAACAGAAGGCAATCCTCTTACTCACACTATTTTAAGGGGAGCCGTCAATAAGCATGGAAATACTATCCCTAATTATCATTATGAAGATCTTCAGCTGCTGCTGGAAATGTATGAGAAAAGAGATTTAGAAAATCCTGCTGTTATCATTGACGCAAATCATTCTAATTCAGGAAAACAGTTTAAACAGCAGATCCGTATTGTTAAGGAAGTTCTCCACAGCCGCCTGGTTTCTCCTGATATTCAGAAACTGGTAAAAGGCGTCATGATCGAAAGTTACCTGGTAGAAGGAAATCAGAAAATCGGGCCGGATCATATATACGGAAAATCCATCACAGATCCATGCCTGGGCTGGGAAGATACAGAAAAGCTTCTTTACACCATCGCCGAATTATGCTGATTTAGCTTGGCTCGTTTCTCCCAGGAATAAAAAAGACTTTCCCGGAAATTTCTGAGGAAAGTCTTTTTATTTTCTTGGATGTGCTTTCATATACACATCTCTGATCTTATGGATATTCATATTCATATAGATCTGGGTGGTAGAAATATCTGAATGACCCATCATTTCCTGTACACTTTTCAAATCTGCACCGTTTTGTACAAGATGAGCCGCAAAAGAATGTCGAAGTGTATGAGGAGTAATGTCCTGGTGGATTCCTGCTGACGCGGCATATCCTTTCAGGACTTTCCAGAAACCCTGGCGGCTCATGGACTTTCCTGAACAATTTAAAAAGAGGAAATCGCTTTTCCCCTCTCCTAAAAGCTGCGCTCTTGACTTGGCCATATAGTTTTCAACAGCCTGTTTCGCTGTAGTTCCAAAAGGAATAACCCTTTCTCTGCCTCCGCTGCTGCAGTTCAGATAGCCTAATTTTAAATTAATGTCATTCACCTTGAGGCCGATCAGCTCGCTTACTCTGATACCAGTGGCATACAGCAGTTCCAGCATTGCTTTATCTCTAATTCCTTTAGCCGTATTTCCCTTTGGCTGTCTGAGCAGCAAGTCCACCTCCTCTACTGTAAGAATATCGGGCAGCTTCTTTTCAATCTTAGGCGCCTTCAGCTTTTCCGCCGGATTTTCTTTCCAGCCATCTTTCTGACATAAAAACTGAAAAAAAGCACGAATGGACGCAATACTTCTTGAAATAGAAGAAGCCGCAAAATTCCTGCGCTCCATATAAAGGACATAAGAATTCAAAACCGTAGAAGTAACCTGTTCTCCGGTTTCAATCCCTTCCTCTGTCAAATACTGTTCTAATTTTTTTAAATCACGCTCGTATGAAACTTCTGTATTTTTTGAAGTGCCCCTGGTATTATGCAAATAATCAATAAATTCTTGTATCTCGCACTTCATATTCTTTTTTCCCTTCTGTAGACATAGTTCGATTATATATCAAGACTTAGTAAAAAATCAAACCCTAAATTTAACAAAAACTTTTATATTCTATGATAATTTGAC
>DWYL01000060.1 GCA_019118685.1 Candidatus Blautia merdipullorum | reverse complement strand
CTTGTTTGGCTATTTCTATCGCACGGATCAGCTGGTCAATCTGATTCTCCATCATCTCCTTTTGGCGCTCTTCCGAAATAGGGATCCTCTGAAACTGTGTATGTCCAACGATCACACAGTCATAATCTCCGGTTGCGATCCTTGCCATCAGCCGTCTGCGGTTCTCTTTTTGAAAATCTTCCTTTTTGGCAATGAGGATATTGGCATTCGGATATGTCCGCAGAAATTCCGCTCCCATCTGATAAGTCAGATGGTTCGGGACGGTGATCATGGGTTTTGTCGCAATGCCAAGCCGACGCATTTCCATGCAGGCACAGATCATCTCCATGCTCTTTCCTGCACCGACTGCATGAGCCAGCAGTGTATTTCCTCCTGACGACAGGATTCTCGCCACGGCATTTTTCTGATACGGCCGCAGTTCGATCAGGGGGCTTAACCCGGGAAGTTTCAGATAAGATCCGTCGTACTCTCTCAGCCGGATACAGTTAAACGTCTGATTATAATAATCTACATACTTCTTTCTTCGCTCCGCATCCCGGAAGATCCAGCTCTTGAACTCCTCTTTCAGCTGTTCCGCCTTATCTCTGGCGATCATGGTTTCTTTTCGGTTGACCTCATACCGTACACTGTTTCCCTCTTCGATCCGGTCCCGGACCATGATCACCTTTCCATTCATGATCTGTTCAGCAAGCGTATAGGCGTCCATCCGGCTTGTCCCGTAAGTCTGGGTTGCCAGGATACTGTTTGAGACAAGATTTTTATTTCCTATATGATAGGACATATCCATGTCCAGACGCTCCACCGTCACCGCAAGGTTCATATTGGAGCATTTTCCCCTTTGATAAATTTCCGGGGTCTGCAGGATTTCATATAAAAACTGTTCATAGTCCTTGTTATCAATCCATGTAGTTCCAAGCTTGACTGAAATTTCGGTTGCGGTCAGATCCTTTGGCTGGACCTTTTCAAGAGCTTCTACATTTTCTGCATAGGTAGGGTCTGTCTGGGCATAGATCCGTGCTGTTTTTAACTTCTGCCGTACATCTCCGCTTAAATATTCTTCTGCGATCTCCCATCCGATGTTCGGATTGTCCGGATCTGCCTTCATGGGATTCAGATATATCCTCCCGGCCAGCTCCTCAATCATCTCCTTCCGGGTTCCCGGATACAAAGACAGCATATAAGGGATATTGACCTTGTTATATTCTGACAGGCTGATCTGCAGCGCCTCATATGCGTTCTCTACCTGCTCAACGATATCTTTCGGCCGAATAGTCCGTTTATAGAACATATCGGCCTTATGTACCTTTTTATCATCATCCACCACTTCCAGAGAACTCAGCAGAGGATAATCATTATCCTGCCGGAAAGCGGATCGGTTCGTGCGGTCCGAAAAATACCCGTGCGTTTTTACAAAGGCATCATATAACTTGTTCAGATGATCCTGTGCTTCCTGCAGTTCCCGATCTGAGCAGTTCCGCATCTGCATATCCATGATCTCATGGACCAGCACACGGATCTTGTGCATTCCACGGATACGCCGCTTCATGCTCTCTTTCCCCTGATAGCGGTACATATAACTGCCTTCCCGGTAATATACTTCGTCCTGATAAACGGTATAGGTAAAGTTTGGCACATCCGGGTCCACCTCAATCCGGTCTCTCAGCTCATTCTCAGCCACAAGTTCGCCTGTCTGATAGACATTCTTCGGGAGCTCCTCCACTGCACACAGCAGCCTCTCCGCCAGGTTAAAGTCCGGCTCTTCATTGACAAGGGCTGTATATTTCGAATCCTTGCCAAAGACTTTTTCATCGAATACCATCTTTCCAAGCATCATTTCCGGGTGTTCCAGATAATACTCATTGACCGGCACATCATCTTCTGTAAGCCCGGTAAATGTCCAGATCGGTTCCTCCACTGTCCGCTCTGACTTTTTACGAAAAAACAAAATGTCGCTTGTCACATCCGTATTGGCGTCTTTACTGAAGGATTTACCCGGGAGGCGGATCGCTCCCAAAAGCTGCGCCTGTTCAGCAAGCCCTTTTCTGATCGCAGTATCCTTTTTATCCAGTGTTCCTTTACTTGTGACCACTGCCAGGATTCCCCCGGGCCTTAACAGGTCCAGACTCTTTGTGATGAAATAATCATGGACTTTCAGTTTTTTCTTTTTATATCTGGGATCATAGATCTTGAAATCACCAAAAGGGACATTGCCTACGACCACATCAAAACTGTTATCGGAAAACTCTGTTTTTTCAAATCCTGTCACCTGGATATTAGCGGAAGGATGAAGGTATTGTGCAATCCTGCCGCTGATCGAATCAATCTCAACGCCATAAAGCTGTGATCCCCGCATTTCCTCCGGCAGCGCATGAAAAAAATTTCCGATCCCCATGGCCGGCTCTAGGATCTTCCCTTGCTCAAATCCAAATTGGTGCAGGGCATGGTAGATTCCCTGCATGATCTCCGGCGGCGTATAAAAAGAAGTAGTCACACTCTTCCTCGCCTGGTTATACTCCTCTTCGCTTAACAGCTCCCGCAGCTCCTTATATTCCTTTTTCCAGGTAACATTTCTGGAATTAAACGCATTTGCAAGCCCGCCCCATCCTACATAGCCTGCCAGAATTTCCTGCTCCTTTGCAGTGGCAGGCCTTCCCGCCTTTTCCATTTTCTTTAACGTGCGGATCGCAGCAACATTACACTGATATCGTGTCTTACTTCCGCCTTCCGGAAGTGTCCAGCCCTCTTGATAATAAAAATCCACGGGCTCTGCCGGCACTTCCTCTGGAGGCTCCATGTCTTCCTTGTCACTTTCTTCTATAAGCGCCTGTTCCTGTCTTTCCTCGGGCTCTGCCTCCTGGCTGCTGGCATCTGTCTCCTCTTCAATTCTTTTTACTGGTTCTTCGCACTGTTTTTCGGCAAATTCCTGAAATAAAGCGACTGCTTCTTCCCCGCAGAAAGCATATCCTTCCATCTTACCCAGTTCATATTCTTCCAGTGTAAGAAAGGAGGACCGTGCGATCGCCTCCTGGATTGCTTCAGTAATCTCTGCAAAAGTAGGAAGCTGTTCGTACACCTCTCCCTTTTCATCTGCATAACTGATCCGTATATGGCTATCTTTGATCTCAACGTTTACAGGAACTCCTCCGGCGGAAACAGCCAGTTCCCTGCAGGCGTTTACTTCTGTCAGAAGACAATGGGTAAACTCCAGTTTGGCCCTCTCGCTTACATCCTGCTGATAAAAATCGTAGATCAGCGCCTGATACGGCACGATAGCAGCGGAATTCTCCACAAAATCTTTTATGGCCTCCCTGCGAATCTGGTCATGGAATTCGCTATCCGTTTCTTCAAAGGTTTCCTGTTCCACATCCTCTGTCGGTACATCTGTAGGTATTTCCTGTGCTGCCTCCAGCATAGCTGCATACATATCCTGCAGATCAACGAACCAGGGAAACATCTCCGTCATTTTCTGCTGCTGTTTCAGGGTTTTAGCCTCATCACTATAAGAAATCCTGTCCGCTTCTACTAAATGGGCGGTAAGGTCTGCAAATTCTTCCCAATCAAATTGGATGTTTGTAAATTCTTCCTCCGGATCGTCCAGCTTGGAAATGCGTACACCGCTCTCCTGGATATGCACTTCATAAGACTCCTGCCCCAGACGGACCATGTGATAGGCTTCCGTTGTTTCACCGAACTCGGTCATGATATTTTTAAGGAAGGCCGCTTTTTCGAGCCTTGGACGGTCGGTAGTATAAATCTGGCAGAGCATTTGTTTTAAGAGATCAATGCTAATCTTCTTTGCAAAATACGCCTCACCAATATCCAGTATTTTTTCTTTTGCCAGTTCCAGCTTATCCGGCCGCTCCTCAGCTTCTTCCGGTTCCGGATTCTGCCCTTCCCGCTGCTCAAGGTCTGTTTCGATTTCAAGGTCCGAAATAGATTCCAGCGGAAGATACTGTCTCTGCTGGATCAGCATATGGATCGTATCGCTGATATCCTCCCAGTGCCAGTATGCTTCGTACATAGAATCTTCTTCAGACCAGAGCAGATACAGGCCATCCCGGCCGCCTTCATAAGACAGAAAGCGCTCTGGTGTTTCTTTCCGGATTTCATCCTCTCCATAGATTTCATGGAGATATTCTTTCCGGTCCTCCTTCTCCGGGTTATATGAGAAGAAGGTAAATATATCCCGTTTTTGCGCATCCTCTGTCATTTCAAGAAGTATGCGCTGTCTAAGTTCCTCTGTGATTTCTCCCGGCTGTATATCTGACAACGAAAAAGGAACCGCCTCAGCGGTTCCCTCTTCCATGTTCTCTTTACTTTGTGTTTCTGTTATCTGTTCTGATGAATGACTTCCTTCAGCATGGTCTCTTCTGCTTCCATCTCCGCCTGTATCCGCAGACTTGTCATTTTCATGGTGTCGTAAGGATCTACGTTTTCCTCCTTCATCCATGCTTTCAGCAGGCTCTCGGCCAGTTCGTCGTGCATTTTTTCCGCCTGTTTCTCTACTTCCTGCATTTTCGGAAGAAGTGTTCCGGTCAGAAGCATCATTTCGTACCGATCCTGATCGCTCTCCTGCAGATCCCTCGCTGCCATCCTGCCGTACTTGCTCAGCGTTGCCAGCACTTTCTCCTCGCTCATTGGCTCCTCTAATACGGGATACTGAATCCCGTCTGTTTCCATGTACTGAATTCCTGTAATCTCTGGCATAGTATTCTCTCCTTTCCAGATCTATGGCTTTCATAGATTTTGAGATTTCAAACAAGGCTCTACCCGACAGATGGGAAATCAACCGTCCTGCCCGGTAAAGGACTTCCTCATTCTGGTACTTGCTGATAAGAGAAAGATCCATTTCCCGGTCCGTGATTCCGCACCTGCTCTCCACCGCATAAACTGCACTATTTACGATAAACTGCGTGATGTCCATCTCTTGGATCGAAAGATCCGTTCCGGTGAGCGTTTGGAGCCTTTCCAGCATTTCGGTTATTCCATCGTCCCCTTCTATCATAGACCAAACATATGTTCTTGTAAAGGTGTTTAATGATTTTTTAAACTTCTTTTCTTTCTCATAGATATCAGGGAAAAGCATCTTGGCAAGCTGCCTTCGATTTGTCCCATTCACGGACCAGTTCCACGGACGGACGCCTGTTCCGCATGTATCTGTTACATCAAAAACATATTTCACATTTTGGCCAAACAGTTTCGAAGGAAAAATCGCAATTCCTTTGCTGCCATACCTTACCGGCAGATCCATCTCCTTCCAGGCGTCAAAGCCCGCAAGCACCGTGGCTCCCGGTCTCTGGCCGTAGACCATACAGGTATTTAAAAAATCCAGCTGGTACAAGCGGCCCATGCACCGCAGAAAATCTTTCCAGGAATCTTCATTCCTGGAAATCGCTGTTATCGTCTTTTCGTATAGTTCTTTCACATTCGTGATATGGCTCATTTCAATTGTTCCCTCCTTTCTATCGGTGCCTGCCCTCCGGCTGTTTCATTCCCATCTGAAATAAATCCAGCTGTCCATCCTCCCTGTCCTGCTCCAGGGAAATCTGATCAGCCATCATAGCATTGATCCGCTGCCGGCATTCCTGAAAGCTTTCCCTGTACCTTTCCGGATATTTGTAAAGACGCAGTGTCAAAAAATCTTTTTGCTTCAAAGCGTGGCAGAGTCTCTTTGTATAACCAGTCACATTGTCAATATAGCTTTCTTTCCTGACCTGTTTTGGAAGAGACTCCTGTACTTGGCACAAATACTGGTAGTTTTCATCTGCCAGATAGCTCTGATAAGTCTGAATTCCTTGATACCAGAGCTCTTTTACTCCTGCCATATAATCTCTGGGCATTTCCATAGGGAGGGGCCGGCTGTATTCCTCCGGCAGCTCTCCAGCTTCTTTCTCTAATTCTCTTTTATCAAAGATGATATGATTCCTGACTCCATGAAGCCCTTCCCCATCCGGATAGTTCGGATCGCTCCAGCCTGTTTTCCAGATCGTATCCCATTTTTTGTAATATTCTTTCAATCTTGCCGCATAATCTGTCTTGTCCTTCATAGTCCTCCTTTATTGTCCCAGACTTGGTCTGCCATATAATCCGATATTGGATGGATTGAACGGATCGTTTACCACACCTCTCGCTGTATTCGCCGCATGGACCATCCGGCCATTTCCTATGTAGATTGCCACATGGGAGATATTGCGGAACTGCCCGTTCGTCTCGTAGGAATAGAAGATCAGGTCCCCAGGTTCCAGCATATCCTCCGTTACTTCAAGCCCGTGTTCTACGATATACTGCCCTTGTGTAGATGCTATAGATGGCAGATTAATCCCGAACTCTGCATAACATCTCTGTACCAAGGAACTGCAGTCATAATACCCCTCTTCGTATCTGTGTTCCTGGCTATACCGGCATCCGACTTTTGTGAGTGCAAGATTTGCCACATCACTGCCCACTCCAAAAGATGGGATTTCACTGCGAAAGTCCTCGCTCATGACTTCCCGTAAAAGCTCTTCCTGCTCTTCTGTCAGTTTCCCAAGCTCGATATAGTCCTCATAGTTCATGTTTTTTACATAGCTGCCTCTTCTCGTAACGGAAATGGTATTTTCATCCCCATCCGCCAGAAAAGCCTCTAAAGTCTGATGACCCCAGCTGGTCGCTTCTGCATGGTTATCAAAATAAATATCGAATTGAACGCCGTACCGGTCAAAATTCCCCGTGTCCTCCACGACGTACTCAATTCCGTTCATGATGATATGGGTTCCCAGCGGAACAAAGGGATTGTATGCGTCCACGGCCAGCGTATGGTCTGCTGTAGGCATTACCCCTGAGGCAGTAGGTCCGCCGGACCAGGAACCGCAGCAGATCGAACAGGAACAATATGCACTTGTCATCACGTTTCCCAAGGATTCTCCTGCCTGGATCGTTGTGGTCACTGTGGTATTTTCAAAAGTATTCATCTCATCGAAGACTTCCTTTAGCAGATTCTGGTGCTGCTCGTCCATGACCACTCCCAGGTCTCCGGTGCCATACTGGACCATATAGACCATAAGGGTATCCATGTAGTTACTCACATAATTTCCATTCTCCTCATGCAGATATGTGACCGTACCATCCTCTCCTGCATTTGCTGTCACACTCTGGTTAAACTCCATGTAATAGCCGCTCAGGACTTCCTGGATAGAAGGCAGTTCATCCGAAGGTTTCTGCATAAATGCCCCTAAAGGCGAACAATAAAACAGCAGCACAATCACCGCTACTGCAGCCGCAATTACCAGCAGCATTCCAAACAGCGGCGCCAAAAGCGCACCAATATATTTTGCCACCTTGACCATTACAGCAGAGGCCTTCATCCGCAGGATATCCTTCGCTGCTTTCCCTATGCTGTCCTGATTTTCTGATCCGGTCAGTTTATCGATCACATATTGCATCTTCCGCTGCCGTACAGCCTGTTTATTCTGCTTTTCTTTGATCCCCTTTTTCTTTCTGGTTAATTCTTTCTGGTACTGTTTGCTGCTGATCTTCCCATCAGTACGCTTTACTTTCAGCTTTTTTTCAGCACGCACATATTGTCTGTTCTCTCTAATACGGCTGACAGGATATCCTGCAGTGCTGATAATGGAAAGGGCTTCATTTGCCTCTTCTCCGCCTTCCACTTGCGTCAGGGCCGCTCTTCCGCCCTTTTGTACTCCTTTTCTGACAATCCCGGATTTCCCAGACTGTATTTTCGGAGTTTCCGAAAAGGACAGTACCTGTCTGCTTCTTTGGAATCGCTTTTTTGCCTCCTGATTAGAGATCACGCCTGCCTGGTGCATGATATCTGGAGAGATCGTGTCTACCGGCTCACTGCCTGCCGGCAGGGAAAACTCCCTGCCAGTAAGCAGATTATTCTTGTCTGGATCAGCTCTCCCGGCTTGTCCCCGGTCACGGAATTCCTGAGTCTTCTTCACAGACGGATACTTCACATCCTGTTCTGGTCTCTCGCCACTGAGTTTTCCGCTCTCTTCACGCCGGGGAGACGCTGCAGCCATTTTCTTGTCCTTTGCTGTTTTCTGTATTCCCGTCCGGCTGCTTCTTTTCCACTTTCCAGTTACCGGCCTATCATCATCTGATGAATGATCCCTCATTCTTATGTTTCCAAAAAAATCAGAACTATCTTTCTTATGAAAGAACGCCCGATCTTCTTCTTTTGCAGTTATCAGCTTCTTCTTATGTATGGATATTTCAGCTTCTTTTTTAAACTTGATCTCTGGTGTTTTTTCTTTACTGATCTTAATATCCATGCCCGGCCCCCTTCACAAGATCCAGCTGATACCAGATACTTTCAAACAGATATCCGAACTCTCTGCTTTCGCCTTGGAATCTCGGAGACAGCTGATAAGCCGGCGCTTCTTTTTCATGCAGCTCAAGATAGACTTCCGTCAGATTCCCCTTAAATTCGGTGTAATCTTCTTCTGTCAGGATATATCGGCTGCTGAATATCACTTCCTCCAGCATATCTCTTTCGATCAGGCTGTCCATATCATCCTGTGAAAGAGGTGCCCCAAGTCTTTCATAGGCTTCTTCCCGGATAAAGGAGAAACGATAAAACTCCGTCTGTTCCGGCAGGATTTTTAGTAACTCCTGCCCATAAAACACAAAAATGGCATCCGCAGTCAGCAATGCAGATACCATCCGGTTCTCACTTATTCTCTTTGCCTCTTCTTCCGAATCATACTCTTCCCAGTCTGGAAGCCGAATTATTAATTCCCAGGCATCATATTGAAGACCATAGGAAGTTTTATATTTTTCATTGATGCCTCTCACCTCCTTCAATCGAATCAGCATCAATAATATAATTCATTGGTCTCATCATCCAACAGCATTTTATACTGTCCCGGCATCGTATCATCGTCCATCCACCAGCGGAAGACGCTCTCTGCGTCGATCCATCCTCCGGTAGAGTCGTCTTTCCCAGCCATTTTCCGCACAAGCAGCATTTTTTCAAATGCCTTTTTATATGCCCTCTCATATGTAGGATAAAGAGCGAATTCCCGATAACGTGTTTTGCCGGCCATGGGGCAGCCAATGCATCCTACCCGGAAGAATCCTTTATCATACAGCGGATTCACCGCTATTTTCTCAGACCGTATATAGTCCCATACATCATGGTCACTCCAGTCCACAATCGGATTGCAGATATGCTTGCTTCGTATCCGACAGGATTCAAACAGCTGCCGCCTGTCGTCATTATCATTATTCAGGATGATCTTCTGTGCTTTATTCTTGGCAAAGGATTCATAGATTCCCCTGCCTTCTTTTCTCTTTCGGCTTTCGGCCCACCGTACTCCCGTAGTAATAAAGCGGCCTTCACCACTCCCTTCCTTTAGAATCTCGCAGCAATACCGTGCAAGACGTGTCGGCGGAATCATCTTTTGCGGAATCAGGCTCCACATGGTAACACGTCTTCCTCTATAATAAGGATAGTTGATCGTACATGGAATGCCTGCTTCTTCTGCCAGACGAAACCTCTCCCTGATATAATAAATCGTCTCGGGAGCGTCTGCCGTAGTCAGGTTATGCATGAGTTCATGGGGCACACCGGATCTTCTGACAAGTTCCCGGCACACCGCACTATCTTTTCCTCCGCTGTCAGTAACAACAAGAGGCTTCCCATAATACCCTAATGCCATCTCACTGGCAGACTGAATTCTTTTGATTGCTATTTTCTCTAAATCCAATTAAAAAAGGAGTGAAGATATCTTTTACCCGGCCGGAACTCCACCTCCTTTCTTTCCATGTTCATCTCTTTTTTGGTTCATATCCATTTTTTGCATATTCCTCCACAGTCATGTCATACCCTTTTGCTTCTTCTGCGATTTCTTTCATGACATGCTCCCGGTATGCTTTTTTTTCTTTTGTTTCTTCATAATCTCTGATATCCGGCATGGAAGGCAGTGTTCCTCCCTGGTTCAATACCCGCCTGCTTTCCTGGATAAATGCCAGCATATCCCTCTGATACTCTTTCCGGGCTTCCTGCCGGTCTGTCACCACTGGAATCTCTTGCTCTGCTTTCTGCTCTTCAAGCAGTGCTTTTTCAATCGCATACAGATTACAGTGATATTTTAAATAGGGGAGGAGCTCATCCCGGATATATTCACAGTCCTCCTGCATAGCCCGACCCCTTTCTTCTCCCATATCTTTCAAAAACTGCCGGCCGCTTTCTGTTTCCAGATAATATTTTGCAAAGCCCTCGATATGTTCAATCAGGCTGCCGTCACCGTCTCCAAAATCCTGCCGGCCTTCATAAGTAGATGGCTCTCCGTTAATCTGATAGTAGATTATAAATTTTGCCTTATCATACCCTCCTGTGTTATTCTCTTTATTATCTTTCACCCTTGTCCGGTCCAGACGTTCAAAGATCGGATCTGCCTCCTCTAACGGGATCACGTCCCCATCTTCCAGCTCATAGGTTTCACTCCAGCAGATAAATACAAATGGCGGCATTATCTCCGGCCACTGGATTTGCGCATGTTCCAACAGCCGGGAAATCTCCTCTACCTCAGCCCTGACTTCATTTTGAAGGACCATATGTCCAGCTTTCAGCCAGGACAGATACTCTTTCCTGCCATCCTCTGTTAAAAGCTTCATCATGACCTTTTTCTCCTGCTTTTCTGTATCCGGATAAAATTGAGAATAAAAGTCTGGATCGATCTCTCTCTGCAAGTCATTGATCCTCTTTGCCAGCTCGGAAGCTCCTATTGTGATTTCCGTCTCTTTAAGAATTCCGTGGCTGTCCACAACAGTGATATCCTCTCTTTGCTTTGCCAGCGGCTTCGCTATTTCCAGGATCTGCGGATAACGGCTGATTCCATGGATATCCCTCAATAAATCAAGATCCATAGTTTTTCCCATAATCAGAGGAAATTCCTGTATAAATCCGTTTTCTTTCGGATCATACACATGAATGCCGATCCCCTTTACCGCATTCAGGCGGTCTGGGGGAATCTCATCATAATATTTCAAGGCTTCTTCCAAAGTGCCCAGCCCTTCCCTGTATTCCCCGTACCGGACAAACTCCATACACTCAGCGGTATAAAAGGTGATCTCAACATTATCGGCGGCATTCTCGCCCATCTTACTTTTTTCCACACATGCCCTCCTTTCAAGATTTCAGGCAATAAAAAAAGCAGGAATATCAACGTGCTCTTTCCCTTTGTGACACGGATTTTTCTGCTATATATTCTCCATAATTTCCATCCTTTTTAATTATGTTCTCATTTTCCAGGAAACTATAATAATCATTTCCAGCGACAATAACATGATCCATCACGGGAATCCCCATAATTTCCCCAGCCGCCAACATTCTTTTTGTAATACTGTGGTCCTCACGGCTGGGAGAACTGTTCCCTGATGGATGATTATGAATCAGTATAATTCCAGCTGCATTTGACAAAACCGCCGATTTAAACACCTCTCTAGGATGCGCCAATGCTGTATTCAATGTACCAACGCTCACTACATTCATATTGATGACTTGATTATTGGACTTCAAATTCAGGACACAAAAAAACTCCCTGTCATATTTTTGTAGCTCTTGCCCCATAAACTCAAATACTGCTTTAGGCGAGGTCAGCTCCCGTTTACTAAAAAGG
>DWYL01000059.1 GCA_019118685.1 Candidatus Blautia merdipullorum | reverse complement strand
CGTCCACATCAAAAAATTTGCTTCCAACTGCTCCCTGGATAAATCTGGGGGCCTCATCTACAGAGCCAAAGGCTCTTACCGGGCTGTTTACTCCTCCCGGGATTCTTTTCACTGCTCTCTGAAACAGCTCTTCTGATCTTGTCATTATCCGATTCTCCCTTCGTCTATGAATTTGGCGATTTCTTCTGCAAAATAGGTAAGATAAATATCTGTTCCCGCACGGAAAGCGCTGACTGCCATCTCACAGATGATCCTGTCTTCCTCTATGTAACCCAGTTTCGCTCCGGCTTTTACCATAGCATATTCTCCACTGACAGAATAAGAAGCCACCGGAAGCTGGATCCGGTCCTTCACCTCCCGGATAATGTCCAGATAATTCATGGCCGGCTTCACCATAATAATATCTGCTCCTTCTTCCACGTCCAGAAGAGCTTCTTTGATGGCTTCTCTCCGGTTGTGAAAATCCATCTGATAACTTTTCCGGTCACCGAAAGCCGGTGCAGAGCCTGCTGCGTCACGGAAAGGACCATAAAAAGCAGAAGCGTATTTTACCGCATAGGACATGATAGGGATATCCCGGTGTCCGTTTTTGTCCAGGATCGTCCGGATCGCCCGAACCCTGCCGTCCATCATATCTGAAGGAGCCACCATATCCGCACCAGCTTCCACATGGGAGAGGGCTGTCCGGGCCAGGTAGTCTAACGTTTTGTCATTATCCACCTCATGGCCGTGGAGAATACCGCAGTGTCCATGGGAAGTATACTCGCACATGCACACGTCTGTGATCAGATACAGCTCCTCCTGAAACTCCTCCCTGGCTTTTCTAAGGGCTTTCTGTACAATTCCATCCTCTGCATATGCCTGGCTTCCTACTTCATCTTTGTGATCCGGGATACCGAAAAACATCACCTTGTCTACCCCGGCTTTCATTAATTCTTCCAGTTTTTCCGGCATACGGTCCAGACTGTAGCGGAACTGTCCCGGCATAGTGGGAATCTCTTCTTTCTGGTTTTCCCCCTCTTTTACAAAAAGAGGATAGATGAGAGAGCTTTTATCCATTCTGGTCTCTCTGACCATTTTCCGGATGGTCTCTCCTCCTCTGAGTCTTCTGGGTCTGATGGTCATATCCATTTTGTCAACACTCCTTTTCTTTTCCCTGAAGGGTTATAAAAACAAGTTATTTAGTATCGTTATTTTCGAGACGCTGTACTAATTCCAGTACACTGTCTATAGTAGCCTTTTCGGCCATATAGGTCTTCATTCCCCAGGCGTCTGCCGCCGCTTTGGTCTGTTTCCCGATACAGGCGGCAGTAACTTTGGTATAGTCCAGATCCGGACAGGCCTTTACAAAGCCTTTTACCGTAGAAGCGCTGGTAAATACTGCGCAGTGGATCTTTCCCTGTTCAAATTCTTTTTTCTCATCAATGATCCCCTGATTTTCATAAAGGGTATCATAGGTGGCGATATCAGAGATCTGAAGATCCGGTTTCTGTTCCAGTTCCTCCAGAATCTCGTGATTTCCGATCTTGGCCCGGGGGATCAGTATCCGCTCTCCTCCCCGGCAGGCTTCTCTCAGGGCTTTCCCCAGAGAGGCCCCGTCATATACTTCCGGCACCAGATCAGGAATCAGCCCTCTTTCCTTCAGGGCCTTCTGGGTTCCCTTTCCGATAGCCGCAATTTTGATGCCTGCCAGCTTCCGGATATCAGTTCCTGTCTTCAGCATCTCATCAAAAAAGACCTTTACCCCTGTGGGGCTGGTAAAGGCAGCCCAGTCATAAGTATCCAGTTCCTTAAACGCCTGATACAGCTCTCCCTGATCTTCCAGAGGCTCTGTCCGTATGGCAGGGAGCTCCAGAACTTCCGCCCCAAGAGCTCTCAGTTTTGCAGACATTGAGGAAATCAGGTCTTTTGGCCTGGTCACCAGAATCTTCCTTCCTGCCAGAGGAAGCTTTTCATACCAGGCAAACTCATCTGCCAGAGCACAGACCCGGCCTACAACGATAATGGCCGGGGTCTCCACTCCCTGGCGTTTTACTTCTTCCGGAAGCTCCGCTACTATAGAAACAATCCGTTTTTGCCCTGCAGTGGTTCCCTGCTGGAGTACTGCGGCAGGCATTTCCGGATCCATTCCCGCCGCCAGAAGGGAAGCGCAGATATCAGGAAGAGCTGTGACCCCCATAAGGAATACCAAAGTTCCTTTAGTGTCTACTAAAGCCTTAAAGTCAATATCATAGGCCTCTCCCTGTTTTTTATGGCCGGTAATGATATGCAAGGAAGAAGTATAGTTCCGGTGGGTCACCGGAATCCCGTTATAGGCCGGCACTGCAATAGGAGAAGTCACCCCTGGCACTACCTCATAGGGAATCCCTTCTTTGGTCAGAAGTTCCAGCTCCTCGCCCCCTCTTCCGAAAAGAAAAGGGTCTCCACCTTTCAGACGGACCACACGGTATCCTTTTTTAGCTTCCTCCACCAGGACCTGATTAATCTTTTCCTGGGGCATCGTATGATGAGAAGCCCTCTTTCCTACGTTGATGGCCTTTGCTTCCCTGGGGATCTGGGACAGTACGCCCTGACCCACCAGACTGTCATAGACCACAACTTCTGCGCTGTCCAGGATTTCCTTTCCTTTGACGGTAAAAAGTCCCGGATCTCCCGGGCCGGCTCCTACCAGCCAGACTTTTCCTGTATTCATATCTATCTGCTCCTTTACTGCTGATTTTCTTTCTGGCAGGCTTCCCGCAGTTCCCGGGCCAGAGAGATTCCTAACTCTTCAGCCATAGAAACACTGCCTTTTTTGCTGCCTCTTTTATATTTTCCGGTTTCTTCATCATAGTATAAGCCCAGAAGGTTCAATTCCTCCCCCTGTACCTGTCCGTGAGCGGCTACCGGTGAGGAGCAGCCGCCGTCCAGATACCGGACAAAAGCCCTCTCTGCTGTAGCTGCCCATGCGGCTTCCTGATCCTGAAAATCGGCCAGATAAGAAAAATCTTCCCCTGCTCTTCCCTGGACTGCCAGGATTCCCTGACCTGCTGCAGGGATGATCTCCGAAACGGTAAAATACCGGCTGATCCTCTCTTCCAGTCCCAGCCTCTTAAGTCCCGCTGCCGCCAGAACCAGAGCCCCGTATTCACCGTCATCCAGCTTTCTCAGTCTGGTAATCACATTTCCCCGTACGCTTTTAAACGCCATATCCGGAAAAAGTTCTTTTAGCTGGAGGATCCTCCGAAGACTGGAACAGCCGATGGGTTTTGTTTTGTCCATGGTTTCCCGGCCTTTTGGAAGGACCAGCACATCCCTGGGATCCTCTCTCCTGGAATAAGCGGCCAGCGGCAGTTTCTCGGACACTTCCATAGGCATATCCTTCAGACTGTGTACAGAAATATCGCTTCTTTTCTCCAGCAGGGCTTTGTCCAGCTCTTTTACGAAAAGACCTTTTCCTCCGATTTTGTCCAGTGTCCTGTCCAGGATAATATCTCCTGTGGTTTTCATGGTAAGGATCTCCACCTGGATATCCGGATTCTGTTCTTCAATATATTTTTTTACGATCTCACTCTGAATCACCGCCAGCCGGCTCTCACGGCTGCCGATCACAACTTTTCTCATTGCTTATACCTCCCCTTTGTCTTCCAGCAAGGCTTCCTGAACCTTTTCCCGAACCTGGCGCACTTTCCTGTGGTCCTTTCCGCCTCCGTTAAATCCCATGACCACCCCGTCATATTCTAAAACGCCCGGGAAATGGAAATCACATTTTTTCTGGTCGCTGGCCACATTCACCTGAATCCCCAGACATTTGCAGGCACTGTAAATATCCTCATTTACTTCTTTGCTGTCTGTCGCAGCGATGACCATATCTGCGTCATAAAGATCCTCCCTGGCATAGGGTTTCTTCCGGTAAAGAATCTCTCCCTTCTCGGCCAGATCCAGAATCTCTTTTTCAGCTTCCGGAGCTTCCACCAGGATCTCTCCGGCAAAAGGAAGAAGGGTCTTTACCCTTCTGGCTGCGATCTTCCCGGCTCCTGCCACCAATACTTTCTTTTCGGTCAGGTCCACAAAAAGGGGAAACATTTTTTTCTCTTTACTCTTCATAAAGCTTTTCCAGCCCTTCCACACAGTTGATAAATTCTTCTTCTTTCATAAAATCTTTCAGGCCGAACATCATTTTATTGACTACCTTTCCTGCGGCTGTATCAATAGCCTTTAAAAGATTTTCTCTGTCTTTTTCTTCCATAGGGGTTTTCCGCAGGATCTTCATGATCCGCAGGTTCAGATCCTCCACAGCGTCTGCTTTAATCTCCTGGATCCGGGGGATCAGATCTCTGCCGTTATACCAGTTGTAAAATTCCTCCTGCTGTTCTCTTAGGATTTCTCCCGCCTGGTCAAGGCTGGCCTGGAGTTTTGGAGATACGGCGTCAATCTTAAAACTGTCGATATCGTATAATGTGACGTTATTTAAAGTTCCTGCCGAAGGCTCAATGTCTCTGGGTACAGCCAGGTCAATAAGGACCACATGCCCGGGAATTTCCGCATTTTCAATCTGTTCCATAGTCAATGTATAATTAGGGCTTGCAGTAGCGCTGACTACCAGATCACATTTTGGCAGAAAGTCCAGTCTTTCTCCGTAGTTGATCCGGTCGCAGCCCTGGGGAATGGTAACGATCCCGCTCCGGTACTGGCGTACAGTGACGGTAACCTCCGCTCCCGCCTCTTTCAGAGCCAGAGCCGTAACCTTTCCCATTTCTCCGTTTCCGATCACCATGCAGTTCTTTCCCTGAATGGAAAATCCCTGGTTTTCCAGCCTTTCGATAGCCTGGTGGATCACAGAGCTGTTTGCTCTGGAAAAGCTTACCTGTGTCTTAACTTTCTTGGCTGCAGTGACAGCCATGCGGAACAGCACCTCCAGCACATTATCCGTACAGTAGGCTTCTCTGGAAAGAGCCAGGGCGTCTTTCACCTGGGTAATGATCTGATCCTCTGCAAGGATCTGGGATTTCAGACCGCTGGTAAGATAAAACAGATGTTCCACCGCCTCTTCTTCTTCTCTTTCCACAAAATATTTGTAAAATTCCCGGGGATCTTTCTCCTTTTCTCTGCATAAAAATTCATAAAGTGAACCATTCCAGTCCTCTCCTGTGCTGGCCCAGATCTCCATACGGTTACAAGTGGACAGAATAATACAGCCCAGGATTCCCGGCTCCTTTTTCAGGTCTTCCAGGGCTGCCACTGTATTTTTCTTTGTAAATGAAAACTGGGCACGGACATCTACCGATGCCTTTTTGTAATCAATCCCAATCATGGAAATGCTCATGGTTTTTGCTCTCCCCTATTTTCTTTCTCTTCTGAATTTGAACGGTCTTTCTCCACTCAATCTTTTCTCATCTTAGCATAGAATTTCTCAAGGTGCAATCTTTGTTTGGTTAGGTAAAGCTATCTGAAAATTTATGAAAATGTCCGCTGTTTTTTTGAAATAGAATTGACAAAATTCCGGGATATGCTACAATAAATCCAGAATTGAATGCACAAAGGTGCCTGCAGTCTCTGCGGGAGAATAGGAAAGCTGAGTGAAAAGCTCACACGGTCACGCCGCTGTAAGGGTGGAACCGTATTTCTGAAAAGATTTCAACAATCTGCGCCACTGGGAATCTTCCTGGGAAGGCTGAAATACGGTGATGATGCCTGAGTCAGAAGACCTGCCTTGTGCACGAGATTTACACAGGTTACGAACGATGGCCTAGTGTAAGAACAGGTTGGCTCATAGCAGTTCAATTCTATTCGCTATACCTCTTGTTCTTCTGGTAGCCTGTGGGGATTTCCCTTCAGGTTTTTTTTATTGTCTCTATGACAGGATTTTTACATCAGAAAGGAGAAGAAAATGAGTAAAAGAAGCAAACTTGAAAAACGTATTCTGGCTTTGGCAGCCGCTTTCGCCCTTACTTTCGGAATTGTTCCCAACGTAAGCGCCATGCACATTATGGAGGGCTATCTGCCCGGAGGATTCTGTATTGCCTGGGGCGTCCTGTGCCTGCCTTTTTTGATCGCAGGATTTTTGTCCATAAAGAAAACCCTGAATGAACACCGGAACTTGATCACCCTTCTGGCTATGTCCGGCGCCTTTGTCTTTGTGATCTCTTCCCTGAAGATCCCTTCTATAACAGGAAGCTGTTCCCATATGACAGGAACCGGGCTGGGGGCCATTTTATTCGGTCCTTCCGCCGTTTCCATCCTGGGGCTGATCGTCCTTTTGTTCCAGGCCATCCTGCTGGGTCACGGAGGCCTTACCACCATCGGCGCCAACACCTTTTCCATGGCTATCGCCGGTCCCTTTGTCACCTACGGGATCTACACCTTGTGCAAAAAGGTCGGAGTAAACAAACGGGTAGGGATCTTTCTTGCCGCCTCTTTAGGAGATCTGTTCACCTACTGTGTAACAGCCTTCCAGATGGCTCCGGCTCATCATGCAGAGTCTACCATCGGGGGCGCTTTTGTAAAATTCCTGGCGGTTTTCGCTCCTACCCAGGTGCCTCTGGCCATTATTGAAGGGATTATCACTGTGCTGATCGTTATGGGTCTGGAGACCTATGCAAAACCGGAACTGCGAGCTATCGGATTTATAAAGGAGGCAAAGTGATATGAAAAAGAAAGTTATTTTAGGAATCCTTGTGATCTTTTTAATCGCCCTGGTTCCTCTCTTTGTCTTAAAAGATGCGGAATTCGGAGGCTCTGACGATGCAGGCAGCCAGGTGGTGGAGGAAATGGATCCTTCCTATGAACCCTGGGCCACTCCGATTCTGGAAACTATTATCGGCGGAGAACTTCCGGGAGAAGTGGAAAGTCTCTTCTTCTGTATCCAGACCGGTATCGGTGTAGGGATCATCGCCTTTATCATGGGCCGGTTCGTGGAACGGAGGAAATGGATGAATAAGGAAGGAGATTCCCGTGATTACCATAGATAAGCTCTGCTATCATTCAAAGCTTCGCTATGAAAATGCCGGTGAAAAATTTGCCTTTGCAGTGATTACACTTTGTATCTGTGTAATGAGTCGTTCCATTGCAGTGGCATGTATTGTTTTAGCTGTGACAGGGATTCTGGCCGTTTGGAAAGGCGGGATCCCTGTTTCCCGTTATCTGCGGTTTCTCACAGTGCCTCTGGCATTTTTATTTCTGAGTACCATCGCCATTATGTTCAATATCAAAAAAGTGCCTCTGGATCTTTTTGCCATACCGGTAGGAAACTGGTATATAACCGCCAGTACAGACTCTTTTTTCTATGCCCTGCAGCTGATCCTGACTGCCCTGGCAGCTGTATCCTGCCTGTACTTTCTGTCTTTTACCACGCCTATGCCGGATATCCTGGAAGTTCTGAGAAAGCTTCACTGTCCGGGACTTCTCATTGAACTGATGCTTTTGATCTACCGTTTTATTTTTATCCTTCTGGACACGGCTTCTGCCATCTCCACTTCCCAGAACTGCCGTCTTGGAAACAAAGATTACCGGACTTCTCTAAAGTCTTTTGGGCTCTTGGGGTCTGTACTTATGATACGGGCCATAACCCGCTCCAACAAGCTCTATGACGCCATGGAAGCCAGATGCTATGACGGCAGGATCCGGGTATTGTCGGAGAATCAGCCTCCCAGGAAAAAGATCATCGCCGCTATTGCAGTCTTTGATACTGCACTCTTTATTTTTGCTATATGGAGGAAGTTTTTCTCATGAATGATGAAATGATTTTAAAAGCGGATAACCTGTACTATTCCTATGATGATGACAACAGCCACTCTTTAAACGGCCTCTCTCTGGAGGTCAAAAAGGGCCAGAAGGTCGCCTTTATGGGGGCAAACGGCAGCGGAAAATCCACTTTTTTTCTCTGCTGCACCGGGATCTTAAAGCCCCAGAAGGGTCAGCTTTTCTTTAAGGGAAAGCCCTATGCCTACGATAAAAAAAGTCTTCTGGATCTGAGGAGCAAAGTGGGCATCGTCTTTCAGGACCCGGATAACCAGCTTTTCTCTGCCAGTGTTTACCAGGAAATCTCCTTCGGCATCCTGAATCTGGGGGTTGCCCCGGAAGAGGCCAAAAAAGAGGTGGAGAAAGTCATTGATTATCTGGAGATCACCCCTTTCCGCCATAAACCTACCCATGCTCTGAGCGGAGGTCAGAAGAAGCAGGTTTCCATTGCAGATATCCTGGTCATGCACCCGGATATCATTATCCTGGACGAGCCGGCAGCGGCCCTGGATCCAAAGCATACCCAGATGGTAAACCACATTGTAGATCAGATGACAGAGGCGGGAATCACCGTTCTCATGGCTACCCACGATGTTGATTACGCCTATGAGTGGGCAGATGAAGTCATCCTTTTCCATGAAGGAAAAGTCCTGCTCCACGGCTCTCCCGCCCAGGTCTTTTCCAATAAACGGGTTCTTGCCCAGACGAACCTGGAGCCCCCTGCAGTATTGGAGCTTTTTGAAAGTCTGTGCAGGAAGGGGATCCTGAAAGCCTCTCTGGAAATCCCCAGGAATTTAAAAACCCTGGAACAGTATATAGAAGAAATAAAATTAAACCCACATTACGGAGGAAAGAAACCAGTGACAGCAGAAACAAAGAAAGCCATTCTGGCAGTAAGCTTCGGCACCAGCCACAACGATACCAGAAAAGTGACCATTGACGCCATTGAGAGAGATATGCAGGAAGCCTTTCCTGACTACAGTCTCTACCGGGCATGGACCAGCAAAATGATCATCAAAAAGCTGAAAAACCGGGACAATGTCCATGTGTTTACTGTCCGGGAAGCTATGGAACAGATGAAAAAAGACGGGATCACCGACGTTCTGGTACAACCTACCCATGTGATCAACGGCATCGAAAATGATCTGATGAAGGAGGACGCCCTGGCTTACCGTGATGATTTTCACTCCATCACCTTCGGGGATCCTCTCCTCACCAGCGCAGAAGACAATCTTGCAGTGATCCAGGCAATTGCCGATGAATTTTCTGACCTTGCCCAGGATCAGGTGCTGGTACTTATGGGCCACGGTACCACCCATTATGCCAACTCTATTTACGCTGCCCTGGATTACACCTTTAAGGACAAAGGCTACAAAAATATTTTCCTTGGCACGGTAGAGGCTTATCCTTCCATGGAAAGCCTGATGCGAATGGTAAAAGAATATAATCCTTCCAAGGTGGTTCTGGCTCCCTTTATGATCGTAGCCGGAGATCACGCCAAAAACGATATGGCGGGAGACGACCCGGACTCCTGGTACAGCCAGTTTAAAGCTGCCGGTTTTGAGGTGGAGCCTGTGGTAAAAGGCCTGGGAGAATATCCCGGGGTCCGCAGCCTTCTGGTAGATCATTTAAAAGTTGCTGCAGAAATGTAAAGACAGCAGGCCGTAAGCTCTCGGCCTGCTGTTCTTATGTAAGTCATATGTTCAAAAACCCAGTTTCTTTAAACACTGTCCTTTGTCTGTTTTTCCCCTTCAGGGAAAATAATCTTAAATACAAAGAAAAAGATCACCATGGATACGCCGCCTGTAATGAAGGTCACCAGAATATTATACACTGCCGGGGGCACATAGGCTGCCGCCACAGGCATCCACAGATTATTAAATCCATTACAGATCAGTGAGATCGCAATCCATGCGAAGAAATACCACATTGCCTGGTAAAAAGGATTTCCGTGGCTTTTGAAAGTAATATTCCTTTGCAGAGGGAAATTGATGCACTGTGCCACAAAGGATCCCACCTCATAACTGATGAAATACCCCAGGCCGCCGCCGATCATCACAGCTCCCGTCTGATCATAGAGTACATTGTACCCCAGCAGGCTCCAGGTAAAGGGCACTCCGAAAAGTTCCATCTGTATCTGGGGCCACATAAATTCCGTTCCCGCCAGTTCCTTTCCCAGGACCTGGGGCAGGAAGGTAAAAAACAGATACTGGATCAGGGTCACTCCCATGCTGAAAACGAAGAAATAGAAGATCTGATACAGCCATTTCGCAAGTTTGGGATGTTTTTTCTCAAAATCTTCCCAAAACTTTCTCGTCCTGTTTTTATTCTCTATATTGCCAGTGTTTTGATCACTCATATACGAATCCCTCTTTCATTTAACGTTTTTATCCTCTGGTAATTTTTTTCCGGTATTTCTTATTCTTACGCCGGTTCCGGAAAAATCCCGTGACAGCTGTTCCAAGTCCCCGGAAAAAATGGCCGTTGACCATGGTGACAATTCCATTGACCATTTCCATACTCACCATGCCGCCTGTCATTTTAGCAATGGCCCGGAAAGGCATATTATATATAAAAAGGATATTCAGATCCGGCTTTCCGGCTTCCTCGCTTTTCTTTTTCTTATCTGTAAGGACTTTATATACAAATCTGGCAAGAGGACTCTTGGCATAATACATCTGGCAGATGGCGTCATTTGCTGTCAGCTCCCCTCCCCATTTGCCGCTGGGAATCGGCATTCCCAGAAGTTCCTGAAACTCACTGTCGCTTACCTTGCGGATATCTCCGGAATAATAGGAAGGCATACGGTTGGTATAATAAGGATAGATATCCGTAGTCCCTTCCAGGGATATTTCCCCGCTGAGCCGGATATCCCGGCTGCTGGCGCCGATCATCACCGTATACCTTCCCTCTTCGATTTCCCACTGTTTTGTCCTTACATTCCAGTAACGGAAACTTTTATCATCAAAAGGAATCCTTACGGTCTTTCTTTCCCCTGCTTTCAGATACACTTTCTGAAAACCTTTCAGTTCTTTTTCCGGCCGGAAAACCCTGCCCTTTTCTTTTCCGATATAAAGCTGTACGATCTCTGCCCCGTCAAACTCTCCGGTATTCTCTATAGTAAATTCCACAGAATTTTGACCGATCTTCAGGTTCTGATACGTAAATTTCGTGTAGGACAATCCAAATCCGAAAGGGTATAAGACCTGTACTTTTGCGGTGTCATAATACCGGTATCCTACATAGATCCCTTCCCGGTACTCGGAATTTCTTTCCACGCTTGGAAAATACGGAAAAGCAGGCGTATCCTCATACCGGACCGGATAGGTCTCACTGAGCTTGCCGGATGGATTGATCTTTCCGGTAATAATATCCAGCATAGCGCCGGCTCCTGCCTGTCCGTACAGATAGCCGTGAAGGAGTCCTTTCAGACAATGGTGCCAGGGCATTTCTACTGCCGCTCCTGCGCTTAAGATCCCTACTACATTTTCATTGACTCTGGAGACTGCTTCCAGCAAAGCGATCTGATTCTGGGGAATCCTCATATGGGTCCGGTCAATCCCCTCCGATTCGCTGAGTTCGTCCAGGCCAAAGCAGTAGAGTACCACATCTGCATTCTGGGCCAGATCCACCGCTTCTTTTTCCAGAACCTGATCCCGCTCACCGGTTCTTTTATAGCCTCTGGCCGTGCCTGTCACAACAAGATCGTATTCTCCTATGAGCTCTGTCATCTTATCCAGCTTTGTCACGTTGACCATGGAAGAGCCTGCCCCCTGGTATCTGGGCTCAAAGGCGAAATCTCCCACCAGGGCCACATGGGTCCCCGGTTTCAAGGGAAGGATATTTTCCCGGTTTTTCAAAAGTACCGCACTCTGGGCAGCCGCCTTCCGAGCCAAAGCATGATGGCCTTCCTTATCAAAAGCATCTGCCCGGGCCTTTTTCTCATCATTCCCCCCTGCCAGAGTTAAAACAGCTTCCAGCATCCGATCCACACAGGCGTCAACTGCAGCCTCCGGCAGCTTCCCCTCCTGTACTGCTTCTACGATCTGCCGTGAGGAGTCCAGCCCTGGCACAGGCATCTCCAGGTCGGAGCCTGCAGCTACCCCTTTGATATGGTCGTTGGAGCCTCCCCAGTCTGTGATCACAATACCCTCGTATCCCCACTCGTCCCGGAGTATGTCCTTCAGCAGGTGGGTATTTTCATTGGCATAATTTCCGTTTACCTGATTGTAGCTTGTCATCAGGGCCTTTGCGTCTCCCTCTTTGACAGCGATTTCAAAACCGGTCAGATATATTTCCCGTAGTGTTCTCTCGTCAACTACTGCATTCATGGCCATCCTGCGGAGCTCCTGGCTGTTTACGGCAAAATGCTTCGGACAGGCATATCTTCCCTGACTTTGGATCCCACGGATATATCCTGCAGCCATCTTTCCCGACAGATAGGGATCTTCCGAAAAATACTCAAAGTTTCTTCCGCATAAAGGGCTTCTTTTGATATTCAGTCCCGGTCCCAGCACCACATGGACCTCCTGTGCTGCCGCTTCTTCTCCCAATGCTGTTCCGATCTCTTCTCCCAGTCCCGGATCCCAGCTGTTTGCCACTGTTGCCGCAGTAGGAAAACAGGTGGCCGGCAGAGAAGGGTTCAGGCCCAGATGATCCCCTGCTCCAGCCTGCTTGCGGATGCCATGAGGCCCGTCTGAGCAGTATATAGACGGAATCCCCAGACGGTCAAAATTCCATGTCTGCCACTCCCCTTTTCCGGAAAGGAGAGCGGCTTTTTCTTCCAGTGTCATCTTCTCGATCCATTCTCTATTTTTCATATATCGTTTCCTCATTTTATAAGGCAGGCTCCCAGTATCTTATTTCTGGAAGCCTGTTTTCCTGTTATTCATGTTTTTTGTTCCGGTTATCTGCCGGATGCGCTGTCCTTTTTATATTTTCTGTATATCAGTGCGCACAGACCCAGGACGATCACTCCAACTGCCGCATCAGCGCCGATCACTGCCTTCTCCCATACGGGCATTCCTGTATCTACGCCTTCCTCTTCATATACCCAGCTGTTGACAACTGTATACATCACGTTCTTGCAGGCTTGTCTCATGTACTTCACGGAAGATGCCGCTTCCGTATCCTGTACTACATTGGGGCCCCCTGCATAAGTAGAAAGCATGGCGTCTACGCCGTTAGCCAGGGCTATATCTGCGTTCATGAACCCGTGTCCGTTATTGCGGAAGAAATCTGTCAGACAGAAGCCTTCAAATCCCCATTCGTCACGGAGTACGGTATTGATGAGGCTGCTGTTCTCTCCGGACCACTTGATGCCGATAAAGCTCCAGGATACCATAACTGCATGGGCGTCTCCATCCTTTACACAGATTTCAAAAGGTTTTAAATAAATCTCACGCATTGCCTGCTCGTTGGACCATACGCACACCATTTTCGCATTCATCTCATACATTGCAAAATGTTTGATATAGGCATATACTCCATGTTCCGCTGAACCTTTTACTGCTGCGGAGGCGATATAGCCTGACAGAGTCCCGTCTTCTGAAAAATACTCATAGTTTCTTGCTCCGAAAGGTGTACGGTGTGTGTTCATTCCCGGCGCATACCATCCGGCAATGTTCATCTCCCTGCATGTCTTCCCCATGATCCCGCCGTATTCCTGTGCCAGATCCTGGTTCCATGTGCAGGCGATCATCGTCTCTGTGGGGAAACCTATGGAGCCTTCACCTGTAAAATTATTATTAATGGACATAGGCCCATCTGCATCAATGGTCTGCACCTTTCCTACGGAATCCATAGCCGGTGTCTGATATCCGGACAGAGCGATCATATTCGTCATATCCTCTACCGTAAGTTCATCCAGAAGTTCCTCCCAGCGTTCATCATCATAGTCAGCCCCCCGGAGTTCATAAAGCCGGATCCCGTTATCCGCCCCTGTTGTGGGCATCTCATCCTCTTCATGGATGTATGTAGTATAATCAAAGTTGCTGTTCAAATGGTACTGGGCTGCAAGATCCTCTGACATAATGTCCGATGCCGGAGCGGCTGTGGCTTCCTCATAATTTGCGAAACCGTCTGCCCTGGAAAGATAAGTCACATCACCGGCTGCCTCTGTAAACTGATTTGTGGCTGCGATCTGATCGCTGTCTCTCTTATTCTCTCCCTCATAGCGGATGGTTTCATCCTGAGTATAGGTCTGCTGATCCAGGACGGTATGGGAATCACTGTTCACAGAGATAACATAATCCCCTTGTTCCAGCACATAGCACCCGTCTCCGGACATATCATAAGAAGCCATATCCTCTGCGTCAAAAGTAACTGTGATGGTCTCAGACGCTGCCGGCTCTAATAATCCGGTCTTATCAAATGCGATCAGATTCGCAGAAGCTTTCTCGATACCTCCGTTTGTATATGGGGGATCGTAATAAACCTCCACCACGTCTTTTCCCGCCGTATCTCCGGTATTTGTAACCGTCACATCAAAGGAAATGCTGCCGTCGCTGACGGTAAGATCGCTCATTTCCTGAGTAAATGCAGTATAGGACAGGCCATAACCGAATGGATACTGTACTGTGGCGTCATAGTCAATAACCCCTTCGTCATCTGCTGTTTCATAATATTTGTATCCCACATAAATACCCTCCACATAATTCGTAAAGGACGGATAATAAGTCTGAGCCATACCTGCGTTCATACCTTCTACAGCCATATCTTCCATATTGGAATAACGAGTTGCCTCCCAGTTGTTCCACCAGGGAGCGGCAGTCATATCATAGATAAAAGTATCCGAGGTTTTTCCGGATGGATTGACTTCCCCGCTTAAAATCTTGCCCAGTGCCTCAAATCCCACATTTCCTGGTCCCTGGCACCAAAGGGCTGCCCGGATCTGTTCATACTGATCGATAAATCCCAGTTCCATAGGATTGGCCGAATTGTAAAGGAGGATCACATTATCAAAATTGCTGCATACCAGATCAACAAGGTCTTCTTCTGTCTGTGACAGCTGCAGGTAATGCTCCCCTGCCTGGAAATCTTCATATCCGTTTGCTGTGTTGTCGTAAGATGCTTGTGTAACATCACCCGGCATATCGTTGTGTCCTTCCCCTGCCATACGGGAGATCACGAGGACTGCCGTATCTGAAAAATCTTTTGCACTCTGCAGCAGTTCCTCAGAGTATGCAGATGCCGGCGCTTCTGTCAATGTCCAGTTCTGTGTGGAAAGGGACATTTCCGCACGGTCTGCTGAAAAATCATTATAGAAATCCACCAGTTCCTGGTTCACCTGAAAACCGGCGTCAGTCAAGCCATCAATGAGGCTGACTCTTTCATACAGGTCATTCAGGCCTCCGGAACCGGTGCCTCCATAAGCCGGATTCACAGAAGACCAGCCAAAAAGATTGATATTAGACGGCTCACGGATAGGCAGGATGCCATCATTTTCCAAAAGCACCATACCTTCTTCTGCGATCTGTCCCGCCACATCTTTCGCTTCTTCCGTTGTCTCATCACTCACTGTCCCGCCCTTCATGGTCAGATCGATCATAGCATACATGGGACCGAGGACGATCATATTTACAATGACCACAAGAGACACAAGCATACTCAGAGCGGAATATTTTCGGATCATCCGCTTTTTGCTTTTCTTTTTCACTTTCATACATACAATCATAATTACGACTGCCGCAATCCACAGAACGCCCAATGCGATCAGATAAGGCTTACATGTCTGCAGAACACCGATCACGTCTTCCCATTGAATCTCTATCATGGTATCTCCTCCTCATTCTGTATCAGAACTTTTCGGAAAACGTCTGAAAAATATCCGGACTGACCGGCCGGCTTCGGTCTGTCTGATTTTTTTCATGCTGAAAAGTTCTTGACAACTTGTTTAATAATAAGATAATCTATTTATAGGCAAATAACAATATACAGAACTGTGAGAAAACAACAGTTCCAGACACTTTCTGATTTTTGTCAAGAAAAATCAGCATACAGCTCTAAGCTTTCATGTAAAGGACAGGTGGACTATGGGGAGAAAAGAAGATATAAAACCGAGAAAAACAGACCGAAGGACTATTTATACAAGAAACGTTATCAAAGATGCTTTATTAGAAGCAATGAAAGAAAAGGCATTTGAGCAGATCACGGTTACAGATGTCTGCCGGCGTGCAGAGGTTACCCGTGCAACGTATTACCTCCATTACCAGTCTCTTAACCAGGTCCTGGACGAGCTGTTAAACGACGCCCTGCAGATCGCAGATCAAGACTGCCAAAAGCAAGATGAAGACGCTCTGCAGATTCTGAGTCTTCTTGCAGGAGAGCAGGCAGATCATTTAAGAGAAAAGGAATCTCTTCTCCCTGTCTGCCACCGTGTTGCACAGCTTCCGAAATACCAGGTCATTTTCCAGGATGAAACCATCTCCGGCTATGTGGTAAACCGGATCTACCAATGCCAACGGCAGAAACTGGCCCCGGTCTTCGCAAAAGAACTGCATCTTTCAAAAAAGGAAGCAGAAATGCTTACTCTTTTCGTTATCACCGGGACGTATAATGTCAACAAATCTCTTCACTGGAAGAAGAACAATACCTGGTATCAGATGCACTCCATGCTGCTGAAATTTACAGCCGGCGGATATGAACGCCTAAAAAATGCGGACAGGCAGGAAGAGTCAAAGACCCCGATGTAAGCATACGGGGCAGCAAGCCAGAGGGATGCAGGCATCGGGGTATCAGACCCTCCATTGTTTCAAAATATAGGAAATGTACTTCGGTCCATAGGTACTCCTGCCAGTTTTACGATCCGATCCAGGCCGATGGCCGCAATAGTAACCACACTTTCCCCATGGATAAAATCCGTAGCGCTGGCGTCAAAAAGGACATTCCCCTGGGCAGGAAATTCGTCGTCCCCGTCCCAGAACAGGAAGCGTACCGGAATACATGCAAAGGCTTTCAGTTCATAACCGGCATCGGACCAGGGCAGCTTCTTTCC
>DWYL01000058.1 GCA_019118685.1 Candidatus Blautia merdipullorum | reverse complement strand
TAATAAAAGGTATCAGAGTAAAAATAAATTATTTAAGAAGCGGAAGGAAAAAGGAGGACGCCATGCCTGTTATTTTTCATGAGGAAACCAGACAGTTTCATTTATTTAACAGCGAAGTAAGTTATATTATCCGTATTATGGAGAATGGCCAGATGGAGAACCTGTATTATGGAAAGGCGATCCATGACCGGGAAGACTTTTCTCATTTTCATGAGGAACTGATGAGATCCCAGATGTCCGTCTGCGTTCCGGAGCCGGGACTTTTGTCTATGCATTATACCCGACAGGAATACCCGGTGTACGGCACGGGAGATTATAAAACACCTGCCCTTTGTATCCGCCAGGAGGATGGAAGCAGGATCACGGACTTTGTTTACAAAGGTTATAAGATCCGTAAGGGAAAGCCTTCCCTTGCACCACTGCCTGCTGTCTATGTAGAGGAGGAAACAGAGGCGGATACCCTGGAACTTATTCTTTATGATGATAAGATCGATACCGATCTGGTATTGTCTTATACGATTTTCAGCGATTATCCGGTGATCACAAGAAATACAAGATTTTTTCATAATGGAGAGACGGCCATTGTCCTGGAAAATGCTATGAGCGCCTGCGTTGAGTTCCCAGATATGGACTTTGAAATGCTTCAACTTTCCGGAGCCTGGGGAAGAGAAAGGTATGTGAAGTCCCGTCCTGTGGAAATGGGGATTCAGTCAGTCTACGGATTGAACGGTACCTGCAGCGGAGCGGAGCACAATCCATTTATAGCTTTAAAGCGTCCTGGCTCAGGAGAGGATAAGGGGGAAGTTTACGGATTTAGTTTTGTCTACAGCGGTAATTTTCTGATCCAGACAGAGGTGTCTACCTTTGATATGACCAGAGTGCTGGTGGGCGTTCATCCTCAGAGCTTTTCTTGGGTTCTCAAAAAAGGAGAAAGCTTTCAGACTCCGGAAACAGTTATGGTATACAGCGACCATGGCTTGAACAAGATGAGCCAGATATATCATCGGCTGTACAGAAAACGGCTTATGCGAGGAGTCTGGAGAGATCAAGCCCGTCCTATCCTGCTGAATAACTGGGAAGCCACCTATTTTGACTTTAATGAGGAAAAGATCCTGAACATTGCCAAAAAGGCAAAGGAAGCCGGCGCAGAGCTTTTTGTTCTGGATGACGGCTGGTTCGGAGCCAGAAATGATGATTACAGAGGTCTGGGAGACTGGTATGCCAATCTTGAAAAATTGCCGGAAGGTATTGCCGGATTGTCCAGAAAGATTGAAGATATGGGACTGAAGTTTGGCCTGTGGGTAGAACTGGAAATGGTAAATAAAGACAGCGACCTTTACCGGCGGCATCCGGATTGGCTGATTTCTGCACCGGGCAGGTTTGAAAGTCATGCAAGACATCAGCATGTGCTGGATTTCTCCAGAAAGGAAGTTGTAGATTACATTTATGAAATGATCTCGGTGATTATCAGAGAGTCTTCCATTTCCTACATCAAATGGGATATGAACAGGTATATGACAGAGCCTTACAGCCGGACGGCTGATCCGGATCGCCAGGGCGAGACTATGCATAGGTATATGTTGGGCGTCTATGATTTGTATACCCGTCTGACTACAGAATTTCCGGAGATTCTTTTTGAATCCTGCGCCAGCGGAGGAGCCAGATTTGATCCAGGCATGCTGTACTTTGCTCCTCAGACTTGGACCAGCGATGACACCGACGCCAATGAGAGAACTAAGATCCAGTATGGAACTTCCTATGTTTACCCTATAGTTGCTATGGGTTCTCACGTATCTGCGGTTCCAAACCATCAGGTATTCCGTACAACACCTATTGAGAGCAGAGCGAATATCGCTTATTTTGGAACCTTTGGTTATGAATTGGATCTGAACCTTCTTTCTGATCAGGAGATGGAAGAAGTGAAGCGCCAGGTAGCCTTTATGAAGGAATACCGGGATCTGATCCAAATTGATGGGGATTTTTACCGGATCCAGAGTCCTTTTGAGGGAAATGAAACCGCATGGCAGGTGGTATCTCAGGACAAGAAGAAATCCATTGCCATGTTTTATCAGAGGCTGAACAAGGTCAATGGTTCCTGGTTGCGGCTGAAACTGAAGGGATTAAAGGAAGATGCCGTTTACCAGGTGACTCTGGAAGGCGCACAGCATAAAGAGTACAAGGCCTATGGAGATGAGTTGATGTACGCAGGTATTCCAGTGGACAGAAGGGAACTGGACAGGCGGGGAGGAGATTTTGCTTCTCTGGTTTATGTGCTAAAGGAGATTTCCCAGGATCTGTCATAAGGACATAAAATAGAATCATAAAGATAGGGCAGAAAAAGGACGGCTGGATCTTAGCCGTCCTTTTTCTGCCTAGAAAGTGTTTTTTCAGAATGCGCGCCCTTCTCTTAACCATTTTCACTGTTCAGATATTTTTTGAAAAAACGATATAGAATATGAGCGTTTATCAGGGCAGTCAGACTAAAGCCGAAGAAAAACCAGCAGCAGGCATACAGAGGCAAAAGGGTGAGGTCCTGATAGGTCATAAACATGGGAAGAATAGTGATCACAGCCAGCAACAGGGTAGAAGGAAAATGCATGAAAGCAAAAATATAAGAATTTTTCACCAGATTTCTCAGGGTATTAGAGAAGGCGGCGATCACGGGAAAGATATAAAGACCTCCGATAACAAGTAAAACGGCTGCGCCTTCAGACAGATAAAGAAAAACCTGAGAGATACCGATACCCTGCAAAGAGAGAAAACGGATATTTTGGAGTAATATGAACAACAAAAGGAGAAACAGCAGCCAAGCGGCCAGGGACTGAAGAAAGTTTTCCTTAAAAGAGCGGAAAAAAGTTTTGGCTGCTCCATTGAGATTTCCTTTAACGCTGCGCAGCATACAGTGATATAGGGCGGTGAGCGCCGGACCGATGGTAAAAATTGGAATACAGCAAAGGATAAAGAGAAGATTGCATACGATTACATCTCCTATTTTATTTAAGCCGATATTAAGAAGATTATTTTCATTAAAAAGATTCATGCTAGGTTTCCTTTCTATACAGAATATACCATTTTAATAAAAGATGAATATATGGTAAAGGGTAACATTGAATATGGAAAATTACTATGGAGAAATTAAAAAAAAATAATAGATACCTGAAAAAATAATACGAAAAACAGCAAAAATGAAAGAGAAAACAGAAAGAAAATTAAAAGAAACAGGAAAAATCAAAGGAGGAAAGTGAAAAAATATTGTTAAATTGTCTATTGTAAAGGGAAAAATCAGAGCGTTTTATGTGCAATTAAATGAAAAAACAACATTATAACATATAGTAAAAACATAACTCCATTTAATATTTTTCTATGTAAAATTATAATAAACAATACATTGATAATTAAAGCAATGGAAGCAAAATGACCAATTAAAGGAGGAGAGACTATGAAATTAAAGAGAGTTGCAGCATTAGCTATGGCAGGGACTATGGTATTTTCGTTAAGCGCCTGCGGCGGCGGAAGCGGTGACGGAGGTGGAAGCGGCAGCGGAGGTGGAAGCGGCAGCGGTGGCGACCTGTCCGTTATGATCTGGGATACCTACCAGGAAGCCGGACTGAAAGAAATCCTGGCAGACTTTACAGAAGAGACAGGTATTGGCGCTGAAATCCAGGTAGTGCCATGGAACGAGTACTGGACCCTTCTTGAAGCAGGAGCTCAGGGCGGCGATATGCCGGATGTATTCTGGATGCATTCCAATGAGTCTGAGAGATATATGTCCAACGATATGCTTCTGGATCTCACCGATAAGATCGCAGAGAGTGACCTGATTGATGTCAGCAAGTATCCGGAAGACATTAAGAACCTGTATACATATGAAGACAAGATGTACGCAGTTCCAAAGGACGTAGATACCATTGCCCTCTGGTATAACAAGACCATGTTCGACGAAGCCGGAATCCCTTATCCGGACGAGACATGGACCTGGGACAAGCTGGTAGAGGTTGCAAAACAGCTGACAAAGCCGGACGGCAGCCAGTATGGATTTGCTATGAGAAATGATACCAACCAGGAAGGCTACTACAACATCGTATATGATATGGGCGGACAGATCATTTCCGATGATAAGACAACTTCCGGATATGACGATCCAAACACCATTAAAGCTATGCAGGTGGTTGAGCAGCTGATCAAAGACGGTTCTATGCCTTCTATCGAGACTATGTCTGAGAACGGACCGGACGTGCTTCTGAAATCAGGAAAGACAGCAATGTCCTTCCACGGTTCCTGGATGATCTCTTCCTTTAAAGAAGAAGACTATATCAAAGAAAACTGTGACTGTGCAGTAATGCCTATGGATGCAGAGAGCGGAAGAAGAGTATCTATCTACAACGGTCTTGGCTGGGCAGCAGCAGCAAACGGCGACAATACAGAAAACGCATGGAAGCTGATCGAATATCTGGGTTCCGAAGAAGCTCAGGTAAAACAGGCAGAATTAGGTGTTACCATGTCTGCATGGGACGGAACTTCTGAAACATGGGTAAACTGCGCACCAGAATTTAACTTACAGGCTTATCTGGATATGCGCGACGACATGGTGATCAGACCATACTCCAGAAATACCGTTACATGGGAAAACAGAGCCAGCGAGCTTCTGAAAGAGGCCTGGGCTGGAAATATGACCATGGAAGATACCTGTAAGCAGATTGCAGAAGAGATGAACGCTACGCTGGCGGAAGAGCAGTAACATAAGGTGAAGGGACAGCCGTTTGGGCGGCTGTCCTCATAAGAAAAAGGAGTGACACATATGGCAAAGCCGAAAAAGAAAGTAACCAGCCGTGAGCGCAGCGAATTCAGATGGGGCTGGGCGTTTATCATTCCTACGATGCTGGGACTTATTATTTTGAATATCATACCGATTTTCCAGACAATCTATAAGAGCTTCTTTAAGACCGGAGACTTCGGCCGTGGAAATATCTTTGTAGGACTGGAAAATTATCAGACAATGTTTGCAGATTCTCAGGTATGGCAGGCATTGATCAACACCATTAAATATGCGATCGTGGAAGTGCCTTTTTCTATTGCGATCTCTCTGGTGCTGGCAGTTCTTCTGAACAGGAAGATGAAGGGAAGAAGCGTGTACCGTACCATTTTCTTCCTGCCTATGGTAGCGGCTCCGGCAGCGGTAGCTATGGTTTGGAGATGGCTGTTTAACGCAGACTTCGGTCTGATCAACCATGTTTTCGGAGTACATGTAAACTGGGTGTCCGACCCGAATATCGCGATCTTTTCCATTGCAGTGATCGGTATCTGGTCCATCATCGGTTATAACATGGTACTTTTCCTTGCAGGCCTTCAGGAAGTGCCGGGAGACTATTATGAAGCGGCGGACATTGACGGAGCCAGCGGTGTGCGTCAGTTTTTCAGCATTACCCTGCCTCTGATCTCTCCCACCATCTTTTTCGTACTGGTTACCCGTGTAATCGGCGCCCTTCAGGTATTCGACTTGATCTTCATGGTAATGGATAAATCCAATCCAGCGCTTATCAAGACCCAGTCTCTGGTATACCTGTTCTATGAATACTCTTTCCGTCAGAAGAATCAGGGTTATGGTTCCGCCATCGTGGTTCTGCTGCTGGTTGTGATCATGATCGTTACAGTATTCCAGATGATCGGACAGAAAAAATGGGTTTACTATAATTAAAAGGGGGTACTGGTATGGAAGCGAGAAGAAAATTAATTTCAGTGATCATACATATTGTATTGGTTCTTATGTCAATTACTATGCTGGTTCCCTTTTTGTGGATGATACTTACAGCATTTAAGTCTGTGTCAGAGGCTACGCAAGTAAATCCTTTCCTGATCTTCCCTACCGTATGGAGGACAGAGTCCTTTACGGAAGTCATGGAGAATATGAACTTTATCCTGCTGTATAAGAATACGCTGCTCATGATCTTCTTCCGTGTATTATGCGCGGTTCTTACAGCGACTATGGCCGGATATGCTTTTGCCCGTCTGAACTTCAAGGGAAGAGATTTTATGTTCTCCCTGGTATTGTTCCAGATGATGATCCCTTCACAGATTTTTATTATCCCCCAGTATCTGATGGTCAGCGGTCTGGGAGCTTTAAATACAATTTTTGGTCTTGTATTTCCTGGTATTGTCACAGCATTCGGTACTTTCCTTCTGAGACAGGCCTATATGACCCTGCCGAAAGACATGGAAGAAGCGGCCAGACTGGACGGCTGCAACATCGGTCAGACCTTCCTGTTTATCATGGCTCCTCTTACCCGTTCCAGCATGGTTGCTCTGGGAATCTTTACCGCAGTATTTGCGTTTAAAGACCTGATGTGGCCGATGATTGTTAATACGGATAAGAATATGCTGACCCTTTCCGCAGCTCTTGCAAAGATGCAGGGACAGTATGCATCCAATTTCCCGCAGTTGATGGCTGCATCACTGATCGCCTGTCTGCCGATGATCGTTATCTACGTGATCTTTCAGAAACAGTTTATTGAAGGTATCGCTACCAGCGGTGGAAAATTATAAGAGATTTAATAGAAACAGACTGGCTTTGAAAATGGGCTGCTGCATAAAAAAACGGTGCAGCGGCCTGTTTTCGTTTAGAGACACATGGAGGGAATGACTTGAATAGAATGACAGGATACACCAGCTCTGCGAAATATAAATCATTGGAGGATATACAAAGAGACTCCTCGGAACTATGCCTGTGTTATTGCGGTTGGGAACAATGTGAGCCGGGACATCGTTACGGACCTAATAGAAGGAGAAATTATGTACTTCACTTTGTCAGCAAGGGAAGCGGGAAGCTTGAAGTCAACGGAAATCAATATCATATAAAAAAGGGAGAGGCCTTTCTGCTCCCACCTGCTACAGAAGCCTGGTATGAAGCCGATAAAGAGGATCCCTGGTTCTATAGCTGGGTGGGATTTACTGGATCAAAAGCAAAAGCCTGCGTGGATAACGCCGGTTTTTCTGTGAAAAAACCAGTGCGCAGTATCGCATGCCTTTCCCATATCCAGGAGCTGATCGAAAAGATCCTGGAAGAATATCAGCTGTCTTTTAAATGTGAACTGAGGAGAAACGCTTATTTGCTGGAAATACTGGCAGATCTGGTAGAAGAATATATGAGAGATGCTCCGGGCACGGTACACTTTTATCCGGGAACTGTGTATGTGCGCCATGCTGTGGATTATATCAATCAACATTATAATGAGAAACTCCGCATCTCGGAACTGGCTACTTACATTGGTGTGAACAGAAGCTATTTGACCAGTAGTTTTAAAAAGGTCACTGGTTATTCACCTCAGGAATATCTGATGCTGCTGCGCATGGATAAGGCGGCTTCTATGTTGAAAAAAACGGATATGTCTGTCAATGCTGTGGCGGCAGCGGTGGGATACAGCGATCAGCTTGCTTTTTCAAAGATCTTTAAGCAATATTATGGGGTAAGCCCCAGAACTTTTCGGGAGAGTGAAGAGCAGCTGGTACTGTGTACCCATAAAGGAGAATTTCAGACAAAATTTTTTTAGAGGAGGTTATTGATATGGCAAAAATAACTTTTATGGGAGCGGGAAGCACTGTATTTGCAAGGAATGTGTTGGGGGACTGCATGTGTTCTCCGGCTCTGTGCGACAGCGAGATCGCACTGTATGATATCGACAGCCAGAGGCTGGAAGATTCCCAGGTGATACTAAGCGCTATTAACCAGAATGTAAATCAGGGAAGAGCGAAGATCAAGACCTATCTGGGAGAGAAGAATAGAAAGGAAGCGTTAAGAGGCGCTGACTTTGTGGTAAACGCCATACAGGTGGGAGGATATGATCCCTGCACCGTCACAGATTTTGAGATACCCAAAAAATATGGCCTGCGCCAGACCATTGCAGACAGTCTGGGGATCGGCGGTATCATGCGGGGTCTTCGGACTATTCCGGTGCTGGAAGACTTTGCCAGGGATATGGAAGAGGTATGCCCGGACGCCTGGTTCCTGAATTATACCAACCCTATGGGGATCCTTTCCGGCTATATGGAGCGGTATACGGGAGTAAAGACTGTGGGGCTGTGCCACAGCGTCCAGGTCTGCTCCAAAACCCTTCTGGAAGAGCTGGGAATGGAGGATAAGCTGGAGGGACGTATAGAAACGATCGCCGGGATCAACCATATGGCATGGCTGCTGAAAATACAGGATAAAGATGGGAATGACTTGTACCCGGAAATCCGGAAACGGGCGGCGGAGAAAAACGCAAAAGAAAAGCACAACGATATGGTACGTTTTGAATATATCCGCAGGCTGGGCTACTACTGCACTGAGTCCAGCGAGCATAACGCAGAGTATAATCCTTTCTTTATCAAAGAGAAATGTCCGGAGCTGATCGACCAGTATAACATTCCTCTGGACGAATATCCCAGGAGATGTATCCAGCAGATCCAGGACTGGGGAGAGGAAAAGAAGAAAATTCTGAATAACGGGGAGATCACCCATGAGAGGAGCCGGGAATATGCTTCCTATATTATGGAAGCCATGGTGACAAACGAGCCCTATAAGATTGGCGGCAACGTGATCAATACGGGACTCATCGACAACCTGCCTTCCGACGCCTGCGTAGAAGTCCCTTGTCTCATTGACGGCAGCGGAGTGACCCCTTGTCATGTGGGAAGGCTTCCAGTACAGCTTGCAGCTATGAATATGACCAATATCAATACCCAGCTTCTGACCATTGAGGCGGCCAGGACCAGGAAGCGGGAAGCTATCTACCAGGCGGCTATGCTGGACCCGCATACCGGAGCAGAGCTGAGCATTGATGCTATTGTGAAGATGTGCGACGAGCTCATCGAGGCCCACGGAGATTATATGAAGATGTACAGATAAACGCATAGAGCAGGAATTTTGACAAAACGAGGAGAATATTATGCAAAAAGCAATTTTTAAACCGGGGCTTCCGGATTATATCACTATTGAGACGGAAGAGTGGAGGGAAATCCTGAGGGGAGAAGATCCATTTGCCCGGGATGTGTCTGTGGAGATCAAAGAGGAGGGAGAGGGGATGAGCATTGCCGTCACCGCTGAAACCTCCAGACTCAGAAGCCTGAAGCTTCGGTGGAATACTCCCCTGGATAAAAGATCCCGGATACTGAGAAGCAGCTGGGAGCGGACCTACGGGGACGCCCGGTGGAGAGGGATCAGCGGAAGAGCCTTCCTGCCCTGGTATTTCCTGGCCTCCTGTGAGGGAAAGGTGAAGGGATATGGGGTGAAGGTGCGGCCCTCCGCCATGTGCTTCTGGCAGGCAGATACCAGAGGCATTACCCTGGTGCTGGATACCAGGTGCGGAGGAACCGGGGTGGAATTAAAAGGACGCAAGCTTCTGGCAGCGGAAATCCTCTGTATGGAAGGAGAAGATTGTACCGCCTTTGAAGCCGCCAGAGCTTTCTGCGGTCTTTTATGCCCAGACCCGGTACTTCCCTCTTATCCGGTCTATGGAAGTAATAATTGGTATTACGCCTATGGAGACAGCTCGGAAGAAGAGATCCTTCAGGACACGGACTACCTTCTGGAACTGACAAAAGGCGCAAAAAATCCTCCCTATATGGTGATCGACGACTGCTGGCAGGAGCATCACCGGCTGGACGAGTATAATGGAGGCCCCTGGAGGAAAGGAAATGAAAAATTCCCGGATATGGCCGAGCTGGCAGCGAGGATCAAGGAAAAAGGAGCCAGAGCAGGGATCTGGGTGCGGCTTTTGTTAAATGAAGATGAAAAAATTCCCAAGAACTGGCGGATTAGCCATAACGGCTGTCTGGATCCCTCCTGCCCGGAGGCACTGGCGTATATACGGGAAGATGTGGAGAATATCTGCAGATGGGGATATACCCTGATCAAGCATGATTTTTCTACCTATGATCTTTTTGGAAGATGGGGATTTGAGATGAATCCCTTCCCTACCCAGGACGGCTGGAGCTTTTATGATAAAGGACTGACCAGCGCAGAAGTGGTGAAGATTCTTTATCAGACCATTTATGAGGCGGCAGCGAAATATCAGGCGCTGATCATTGGCTGCAATACCATTGGTCATCTGGGAGCCGGGCTGATGCATATACAGAGGACTGGAGACGACACCAGCGGCAAGACGTGGGAGCGGACCCGGGTTATGGGCGTCAACACTCTGGCCTTCTGCCTGCCCCAGCATGGCGTCTTTTATGAGATCGATGCAGACTGCGTAGGCATTATGGGGCCGATCCCCTGGGAGTTGAACCGTCAGTGGGCAGATCTGGTAGCCAAGTCCGGGACACCTCTTTTCGTATCTGCCAAACCGGGCCTGCTGGGAGAGAAAGAAAAGGGAGAACTTCACAAGATCATGCTGGAAGCCTCTGTCCAGAAGCGGCATCTGGTACCTGTAGACTGGGAATACACAGACTGTCCGGAAGTATGGGAAGATGAAGAGGGGCAGGTGGAATACAACTGGTATGAAGAGACAGGGACTACTGTGCAGGGAAATAATGACCAGAAATATTATGTATATAATCCCCTTTCCTAGTATACTGTAGCTTATGATAAATAAAAACAGGCTTTGGCCGAAAACGGCCGGCAGTCCGGCACAGTAATATACTGTGTCAGGCTGCCGGCCGTTTTTTAAAGTGCTTTGGCTCTGCGGCGCTGCTTTAAAGCTTTTTTACAGGTAAGATATAGTTTCCGGATCCCATAGGCCACTGGATTTCGGCCTCTGATCAGCGGGATCGCAAGTATTTGCTGGAAAACATGGATCAAGGGTCCGGTAAAGAACATGGTGATCACAGTTCCAAGCCCTACCTGAGCGCCAAGGAAAAATCCCACCGCCACACAGATCACATCGCTGCCTATGCGGCAGTACTGAAACTTAATAGGAGTCCGCTCTGAAAGACACAGAGCTACGGCGTCATAGACCGATACCCCCATATTAGCTGTAAAATATAAAGAAGCCCCCAGGCACATAATGGTAATGCCGATAAGCAGCATAACAAGGCGGAAGAAAAATCCGCCGTTGGGAAACAGTACGGCGAAGAGCCAGGAAAAAAATTCTGTGATATATCCCAGGAGGAACATATTAATAATAGTACCCAGACCGATCTTTTTCCGGTCCATGAGCAGTGTAAAGACAAAAAGGAAAAGACTGAATACTGTATAGAAGGTTCCATAGCCTATGGGGGTCAGATTCCAAAGTCCGTGTGCCAGGACCTGAAAGGGATCCATACCAAAGGCGGAATAGTTGAAAAATCCCACGGCCACACCGCTGGCGGTAACTCCGGCCACCGTCATCACCACACGTCTTAATTTTTCTGATTTCATTTTACCAGACATAACAATACCTCTTTGAATAAAATAGTAATGCCGGGATCAGGGAATCATCAAAAAGATTTTTTGATTCGGCTGCTTTTCTAAATGGTCAGATTTTCATATCTCTTGATTCCGTGCTACAATAGAGTAAAGAAAAAAAAGTTAGAAAACTATTACAATACTTTCTAAAAATATAAAAATCGTACCAAAAGGGGGAGAAAATTATGCTGCTTATAAGTCCAGAGAAGTTTACGGTAAACGATTCTATGTGCGAGATCAAAGCCCATGGCACCAGAGACTTTCCTTTTCAGGGATATTTGAACGAACCGAAAGACATACGGGGAGAGGGGTGGCACTGGCACAGAGAGGCGGAATTCCTTTTCGTCCTGGAGGGCAATATCCACTGTGGGAGCAATGGGGAACGATATGTGCTGCAAAAGGGGGAAGGTATCTTCATGAATTGCGGCACGCTCCATATGGCTGGGACGAACAGCGGAAACTGCAGGGGAAAGTCGGTGTCCTTTGTATTTCTGCCTCAATTAATCTCCGGGGAGGAAAGGGGACTGCTGTATCAGAAATATGTAAAACCGGTAGCCGAGGATCTGGATTTCAAGGGCTGTATACTAAAACCGGAGACGGGCTGGCAGAGAGAAGTCCTGGAATGCCTGAAAAAAGTTTACGCTTATTGTAAAGAAGAAAAATGGTCCGGGGAACTTCTGGTGCGCAACGCCCTCAGCAGAGCCTGGCTTATTCTGGCAGAACAGGAAAGGCCTTCTGCCGGGATCTATGCGGAGAAAGCTACAGGCGGGAAATATGAACAAAGAGTAAAGAAAATACTGGAATATATAGAAGAGCATTACGGCGAGTATATTACTATAGAAGATATGGCACGGCAGGCAAATGTCAGCAGGACTGAGTGTTTCCGCTGCTTTCAGAGGATCACAGGCCAGACGCCTTTGGAATATCTGACATTTTACAGACTGGGACAGGCCGCCTACAAACTGCGCAATACAGACAGCAGCATTACGGAGATCTGTATCAGCAGCGGTTTCAGCCAGCCCAGCTATTTTGGAAAGAAATTTCGTCAATATTATGGGCTTTCGCCCTTAAAATATAGAAAACAATGCATAATCCAGGGGAAAAAAGGTAATGTTAAGTCTGAATAGAGAAATGTAAAATCCCCTGCGTAAAGTGTAAAAACTGGATTTTACATATATTTAACAGGAGCATGATTGGTGATTTTACAATACTTCTTTATATTTAATCCTGTCAAAAATAAATTAAGAAAGCAAACACAAGGAGCGAGTATAAAAATGAAGAAGAAAGTATTAGCAGCAGTATTAATGGGAGCGATGGTATTCAGCATGGCAGCCTGCGGCTCAAACGGCGGAAACAGCGAAGGCGGATCCTCAGACAGCGGTTCTGGTTCTGATGCTTCTGCAACAAGCGGAACAATTTCCGTACTTTCCCGTGAGGAAGGTTCCGGTACAAGAGGAGCTTTCGTAGAACTGTTTGGAGTAGAAGAGGAAAACGCTGACGGTGAAAAAGTAGATAATACAACGGTAGATGCTCAGGTGACCAACAGCACGGCAGTTATGATGACAACTGTGGCAGGTGATCCACAGGCGATCGGATATATTTCTCTGGGTTCTTTAGATGACAGTGTAAAAGCCTTGAAAGTTGACGGGGCAGACGCTACGGCAGAAAACGTAAAGAACGGTACATACAAAGTGTCCCGTCCTTTTAATATCGTAACAAACGATGACCTCAGCGATGTGGCTCAGGACTTTATTGACTATATCCTTAGCTCTGACGGACAGGCTATTGTGGAAAAAGAAAATTATATTGCTGTAGACGACGCAGCAGAAGCTTATGCAGGAAGTTCTCCTGAAGGAAACGTAGTGGTTGCAGGATCCTCTTCTGTAACACCTGTTATGGAAAAACTGAAAGAAGGATATGAGGCAGTAAATCCCAATGCTTCTATTGAAATCCAGCAGAGTGATTCTACAACTGGTGTAGAGCAGGCTATCAGTGGCGTATGTGATATCGGTATGGCTTCCAGAGAATTGAAAGATTCTGAAACATCAGAAGGTATTACAGGTACACAGATCGCTATCGATGGTATTGCTGTGATTGTAAACAATGAAAACAGTATGACAGATATCACATCTGATCAGGTAAAACAGATCTACACAGGAGAGGTTACAAACTGGGAAGATCTTCAGTGATCGTAATCTGAAAAAGAGGAGTAGGAGCAAAGTACAATGAAAGATATGAAAGAAACAATCATGAAATATGTGTTTCTGGTGTGTGCATGTGCTTCCATCCTGGCGGTAATTTTGATTTGTGCATTCCTATTTGCCAATGGCGTACCTGCCATTGGCAAAATAGGAGTTTTTAATTTTCTGCTGGGGGAGACATGGAAACCGGGAAATGATTTATATGGAATCCTTCCCTTCATTCTGGGAAGTATTTATGTAACAGCAGGGGCTATCATCATCGGCGTTCCCATCGGACTTTTGACAGCTATTTTTATGGCAAGATTCTGTCCGAAATCTATTTACAGATTTATGAAGCCTGCAGTTGACCTGCTGGCAGGTATTCCTTCAGTTGTATATGGTTTCTTTGGTATGGTGGTGCTGGTGCCTTTTGTCCGGAATTTCTTCGGACAGACTCTGGGATTCGGAGGAAACGGATCCAGCATGTTTACAGCTTCCGTAATGCTGGGGATCATGATCCTTCCTACCATCATCAGCGTGGGAGAATCTTCCATTCGTGCGGTGCCAAATAGCTACTATGAAGGTTCCCTGGCTCTGGGGGCTACCCATGAGAGAAGTGTGTTCTGTACCATCGTACCTGCAGCAAAATCAGGTATCATGGCCGGGATCATTCTGGGAATCGGAAGAGCTATCGGCGAGACCATGGCAGTTATCATGATCGCCGGAAACCAGCCACGTATGCCAAAGGGAATTTTTGAAGGCGTCCGTACCCTGACTTCTAATATCGTTATGGAGATGGGATATGCCACAGACCTTCACAGAGAGGCCCTGATCGCTACAGCGGTTGTACTCTTTGTATTTATTCTGATCATTAACCTGTTATTCTCACTGGTGAAGAGGAGGAGCGCAAATGGATGAGGCAATAAGACCAATTAATGTGCAGACTACAAAGCAGCGTATCAAATCTTATTCCAGCAATCCCGGCTCTCTGATCCTTGCCGTGCTGGTGGGACTTGCTGCACTGATCACTTTCTTGACTTTAGTATTTATTATCGGATATATTCTGGTTATGGGAATCCCGAACCTGAAACCCAGCTTATTCCAGCTGGAGTATAATTCAGACAATGTTTCTATGCTGCCTTCAATTATCAATACCGTTGGTATGACCCTGCTGTCTCTGGTGATCGCAGGACCTCTGGGAATCCTGGCAGCTGTATACCTGGTAGAGTATGCGAAAAAGGGCAACAAACTGGTAAGCGTTGTCCGTGTGACCGCTGAAACCCTGACAGGTATTCCTTCTATCGTATATGGACTTTTCGGTATGCTGTTCTTTGTAACTGCACTGAAGTGGGGCTATTCTATGCTGGCAGGCGCCTTTACACTGGCTATTATGGTCCTTCCTGTTATCATGAGGACCACAGAGGAAGCTCTTATGGCGGTGCCGGATATGTATCGTGAGGCCAGTTTCGGACTGGGAGCAGGAAGGCTGAGAACAATTTTCGTAGTTATCCTTCCATCTGCAGTGCCGGGTATTCTTTCCGGCGTTATCCTGGCTATCGGCCGTATCGTAGGCGAGACTGCGGCTCTTATGTATACCGCAGGAACAGTTGCAGAAATGCCTGAGAGTGTTATGTCTTCTACAAGAACACTTTCTGTACACATGTATACTCTGGCCAGCGAAGGCCTGCATATTGACGCAGCCTATGCTACAGCGGTAGTGCTTCTGGTAGTGGTACTTTTTATTAACTGGGTATCCGGAAGAGTGGCCAAAATGATAAAGAAAGGATAAATAAGAACCATGAGTAAATTTTCAATTTCTAATTTGGATCTTTATTATGATAACGGAGCCTTCAAGGCTTTAAAGAACATTAACCTGGAAATCCAGGCTAACGAGATCACAGCATTTATCGGTCCTTCCGGATGTGGTAAATCAACCCTGCTGAAATCCCTGAACCGTATGAACGATCTGGTAGAGGGATGTAAGATCACCGGACAGATCCTTCTGGACGGAGAAGATATTTACGGCAATATGAATGTAAACCTTCTGAGAAAAAGAGTAGGTATGGTATTCCAGAAGCCTAATCCTTTCCCAATGAGCATTTATGACAACATTGCTTACGGACCCAGAACCCACGGCATCCGTTCTAAAGTAAAACTGGATGATATCGTAGAGCGTTCCTTAAGAGGTGCAGCCATCTGGGATGAAGTAAAAGACAGACTGAAATTAAGTGCCCTGGGAATGTCCGGCGGACAGCAGCAGCGTCTCTGCATCGCCAGAGCTCTGGCTGTAGAACCGGAAGTCCTTCTTATGGACGAGCCTACTTCCGCTCTTGACCCGATTTCTACTTCTAAGATCGAGGAACTTGCAGTAGAGTTAAAGAAGAATTATACTATTGTCATGGTTACTCATAATATGCAGCAGGCAGCCAGAATTTCTGACAAGACCGCATTCTTCCTTCTTGGAGAAGTGATTGAATACGGTGAGACTGAGCAGATCTTCTCTATGCCGAAGAATAAGAAAACTGAGGAATATATTACAGGGAGGTTTGGCTGATGAGACCAAGATTCGACCAGCAGCTTGAGGAATTAAATCTGGAACTGATCAAAATGGGATCCCTCTGTGAACGAGGAATCCGTAAAGCGGTAGATCTTCTTATGGAAGAAAAGACCAATGCAGACATTAAAGATGTAGATATGATCGAGGAAGAGATCAATCAGAAAGAGAGAGATATTGAGTCCCTTTGCATGCGCCTTCTCCTTCAGCAGCAGCCGGTAGCTACAGACCTGAGGAATATTTCCTCTGCGCTGAAAATGATCTCCGATATGGAAAGAATCGGTGATCAGGCACAGGATATTGCCAACATGGCTAAATTTGTGAAAGTACAGGAGATTGCTCATAAAATTCATATCGGCGAGATGGCAGAGGCTACTATCAAGATGGTCACAGAAAGCATTGATTCTTTTGTAAAAAGAGATTTGGAAGCTGCAAAAAATGTGGTAAAATATGATGATGTAGTGGATAATCTTTTTATCAAGGTAAAAGACGAGCTTCCTGAGCTTGTTCAGAAAGATGCAAAAAATGCCGAATATTATATTGACTTGATTATGATTGCAAAATATTTAGAGCGTATCGGCGACCATGCGGAGAATATCGCCCAGTGGGTAGAATATTCCATTACAGGGGTACATGAGGCTCTTAGACAGGAGTAGATAGTATCAATGATTTATTTAGTAGAAGATGATGAGAGTATCCGGGAGCTGGTGGTCTATACACTGAACAGCCAGGGTATGGAAGCGGAAGGCTTTGGGACACCTTCAGACTTCTGGAACGCATTGGATAACAAAATTCCGGATCTGATTCTTCTGGATATCATGCTTCCAGAAGAAGACGGTATGGAAATTTTAAAGAAATTAAGAAAAAGAGGAGACACTAAAAACCTTCCCATTGCTATGCTGACTGCAAAAGGCAGCGAATATGACACGGTAAAAGGGCTGGACAGCGGAGCCGATGATTATATTCCAAAGCCTTTCCGTATGATGGAACTGGTGTCCAGGATCAAGGCGCTCCTGAGAAGAAGCGGAAAAACGGGGCAGGCAGATAAAGAGTTTACCATTGACGGCCTGTATGTATCTCAGAAAAAACATCAGGTAAAAGTAGGGGACAGAGAAGTTGTCCTTACTTTAAAGGAGTTCGAACTTCTCCTGCTTCTCCTGTCTAACCCGGGAATCGTCTTTACAAGAGCGCAGCTTTTAGACAAGATCTGGGGCTATCAGTTTGACGGCGAAAGCAGAACAGTAGATGTGCATATCCGTACTCTCCGGCAGAAGCTGGGCGAGGCGGGACGCTATATCGAAACAGTAAGAGGTATGGGATATAAAATAGGAGGACCTTCATGACAAAAAGGATTTTTAAGTCAATTATCCTGGCGTCTGTGATCGTGCTTCTGGCCAGCGGCGGGCTGACCATGGGTGTGCTGTATAATCATTTTGGAAATCAGCTGGAGGAGGAACTCCGCACAGAAGCGGAGTTCCTTTCTATTGCTGTTGAGAATGAAGGAATGGCTGCTTTTGATTCTCTTCCGGCAGAAGCGGAGAGGATCACATACATTGACACAGACGGCACGGTTCTTTTTGATAATGAATCAGATACAGAAAATATGGAGAATCATCTGGACAGAGAAGAGATCCAGGAGGCTATGGAAGACGGCAGCGGAAGGGCGATCCGGGAATCAGATACCCTTTCACAGAGAACCTTATACTATGCTCTTCGTTTAAGCGACGGCAGAGTACTCCGCGTTTCCAGCACTCAGTACAATATTCCCGGACTTTTAGGAGGGATGATCCAGCCATTGCTGATCATCCTGATCATTACAGCTGTTTTAGCCGGTGTGCTGGCTTCAAGACTGGCTAAAAATATTGTAAATCCTCTGAACCATCTGGATCTGGATCACCCGGAGGAAAATCAGACCTATGAAGAGGTAGCGCCTCTTCTTACCAAGATCAACCGTCAGCAGAAATCTCTTCAGGCAGAGATCGCAGAGGCGAAGCGTCAGCAGGAAGAGTTTTCTATTATTACAGACAATATGGAAGAGGGATTCCTGGTCATTGACTCTCATACAGAGGTGCTGTCTTATAATTCCAGCGCTTTGAAATTATTGGGGGCAAGGCCTCAGGATGCCAGACAGAGTGTTCTGGCTCTTAACAGAAGTGAAAGCTTCCAGAATACAGTGGAAAAGGTACTGGGTGGCCAGCATGTGATCTCGAATCAGGAATTCCAGGGGATTACCTGCCAGGTAGCTGCAAATCCTGTATTCCAGGATGGGAAGGTGACCGGCGCAGTGATCCTGATCCTGGATGTTACAGAGAAAATGAAAGGGGAACAGATGAGGAGAGAATTTACCGCAAATGTCTCTCATGAACTGAAGACCCCTCTTACCTCTATTTCCGGATTCGCAGAGATCATCAGCGACGGTTTTGTGAAGCCTGAGGATACGAAAAAATTTGCCGGACGTATTTTCAAAGAAGCCCAGAGACTGATCACTCTGGTAAATGATGTGATCAAGATCTCTCAGCTGGATGAAGGAAAGCTGCCTTATGAAAAAGAGACCATAGATTTATATGAGATGGCAAGAGAAATTCTGAAGAGGATGGAAGATCATGCAAAGAATGAGGGAGTCCACCTGTATCTTTATGGCCCCCACATTAAGACCAATGCAGTGAAATCTATTCTGGATGAGATTCTCTATAATCTTTGCGATAACGGCATTAAGTATAATAAAAAGGGAGGCAGCCTTACAGTTACCATCGGCCAGGATGAAGAAAGACCTCAGATAACAGTGGAAGATACGGGAATCGGGATTTCCGAAGAAGACCAGAAGAGAATATTTGAAAGATTCTATCGTGTTGACAAGAGCCACTCAAAGGCTATTGGAGGAACAGGACTGGGCTTATCTATCGTAAAGCACGGAACCATGTTCCTGGGGGCTGATATGAAAGTGGAAAGTACCCTTGGAGAAGGCAGCAGATTTATCCTTACACTGCCGGAAGACGAATAGAAAACAGATTCAGAAGCATATCCTGCTGAAAACCATGTGAAAAGGATTTTCAGCAGGATATTTTTTTGAAGTGAAGGAAAAAGAAAGTGGAAGAAAAATTTCATAAATGAATAATAATGAAAATTAAATTACATTTTACATAAGCGCGCTATCAGATTTAAACTCCTGTTGATATCATATTCTTGTAAAAGAAAGAAACATGATTTTCAGGAGGAGTAAATGACAATGAAAACACAAAGATTGACACAGTCTCAGAAATTAATGGTTTTTGTACTGACCATGTCTCTCTACGGATTAGCCACTTTGTTTACCGAGCTGATCCCATCTTTTCAGGTGGGGATCGTAGAATTTTCCGTAGAATATTTTCTCTTTATCCCTTTAGTGCTGGCAATGCTTTTTGATCCAATGTCTGCCGCTCTTGGGGCAGCTACAGGGGAACTGGTTTTCAGTGAGATCATGCTGGGACAGTTCGGTGGCCTGGGCGAGCTGGAAAAATTCATTACCGTGACCATCGGCGTGTATATCGCAGGCCGTCTGGTAAGAAATCCGAGAAATCGGAAGATGGCGGGTGTGGCCGCTATATCCGGCGTTGCCATCCAGCAGATTCTGGGAATGATCGTAGATATTATGAAGGTTCAGTTCGCTGTGGAAGATTTTGAAGCAGTTCCCGGACTTCCCCAGAGTGTATTTGCAACGGAAGGTTTTGCCTGCCTCAATGACGTTTTATTTTCCGGCATTCTGTTCTGTATGCTTCCTACACTTTTCCTGGTGCCAAAGCTCTATGGAAAGATCGAACCTCTGCTGGGAATGGAGCCCAGAACAGAAAAGACTGCACTTGAACCTATCGGACTGAAAGTGATCGTCTGTTCACTCATTGCATTTGCCGCAGCTGCAGCTTCCGAACTGCTGGCTACCAGCGGATTTTCCCTTATCGACTGGGAAGCAGGATGGGCAGAAAGCGGTACTGCCATGGCCGCAGGTATGGCAGTGGCAGCTTTGATCGCAATCATCGCTATTCTGGTAATAAAGAAAAACGCAGAGAGCCGTACAGAAAAAGCATAGAGAGTGAAAGTATGAACAGCATAGAAATCAAAAATCTTACATATTCTTATCCGGGGGCTTCGGCCCCCACTTTAAAAGATATAAATCTGGAAATCGAAAAGGGAGACTTTCTGGCTATTGTAGGAAACAATGGGTGCGGAAAGTCTACCCTTTGTAAAGTAATGAACGGACTGATCCCTCATTTTATTACAGGAGAATTTCAGGGAGACGTTCTGGTGGGAGGAATTTCCACCCTGGAGTCAGACATTGGGACTCTGGCACAGAAAGTAGGTTATGTGTACCAGGACTTTGAGAACCAGATCGTCCGTCCCACGGTTTTGGATGATGCATCCTATGCCTGTATGAATTACGGAATGAAGGATTATAAAGAACGGGGAATGAAAGCCCTGGAGCTGTGCGGCCTTACAGGAAGAGAAAATGATTACGTGTTCCAGCTTTCCGGGGGGCAGACCCATCTTCTTGCTTTGGCCGGTGCGGTTTCTTTGGGGCCTGAGGTGCTGATCCTGGATGAGCCTATTGCACAGCTGGATCCCCGCCATGCAGATCTGATCTATGAAATTTTAAAAGACTTAAATGAAAACCAGGGAAAGACAATCATAGTTATTGAACATCACACGGAATACATTGGAGATTACTGTAAAAATGTTCTGCTTTTGAAAGATGGGCGTGTAGAATGGAAGCTTCCGGCCAGAGAAGCTTTAAGCCGTGTAGAAGAACTTCAGGCAAGCAATATTTTCCCTCCCCAGGTTACTCTGGCCGCTTATGAGCTGGAGAAAAAAGGAAAAATCCCTTCGGCGAGGGAATACCCTTCTACTGTGGAAGAGGGAAAGAAGGCCTTCCGGAGACTGACTTTTCGTGACCAATATATGGAATACCAGATCAGACAGAAAAAGAGGGAGACTTCTGTAGAATATAAGCATGCGGCGGTTTCCTACCGTTCTGTAAAGGGAGAACCCAGAAAAATATTTGAGGATCTGAACCTGGAGATCAGCAGAGGAGAAAAAATTGCTCTGATCGGTTCCAACGGAGCTGGAAAATCAACTCTTATGAAAATGATGACAGGACTTCTGAAGCCTTCTTCAGGAGAGGTGCTGATCAAGGACATCAGCACCAGAAACGCAAAACCGGAGAATCTTTCGAAATATGTATCTTTGGTCTACCAGAATCCGGAGGATATGTTTATCAAGGATTCTATAGAGAACGATATTTCTTTTGCCATGAAGGCCCGGGGAATCGATAACTGGGAGGAAAGAACCAGCCAGCTTCTGGAACGTTTCCGACTTACGGAACTGAAAGACCGGGACGGAAGGCTTCTTTCCGGAGGACAGATGAGAAGGGCCAGCCTGGCCATCGGGATCGCCCTGAACCCGGAAATCCTTCTTCTTGATGAGCCTACGGCAAATCTGGATATTGCCACCAGAAAAGAAATCATGAGGACTCTTAATGATATGAAAGACATTACAGAAACAGTTATGATCGCTACGCATGATATGCAGCTGGTATGTGAATGGGCTCAGAGGATCATAGTCCTTTCTCAGGGAAAGATCATTGCAGACGGGACCAGAGACCAGATCTTTGGAAATCAGGAAGCGGTGAAAACCGCAGGAATCCGTCCTCCGGAGATTTTTACCATGGGACAGGTTTTAGATAAAAGGGCTTTTTGTTATACAGTAGATGAATTTTTAAAAGGGTTTGGAGGGTGAGAGAATGGAAAAGGTAATGAAAAAGCTTACAGACAGTGTTGTTGATAAGATATCCATGGACTTTCTCAGAAATCAGGTTCTGAAAAATGCCTATGGAAATGATGACACAGTCATCGCCCGGCTGGATCCCAGGATCCTTCTGGCCTGGTATGTTTTCTTTGCTCTGGCTCCTTGGTTTGTAGACAACCTGGTATTTCTCCTGGGCTGTTTCCTGCTGGTTGCTGTGACCACGATTATGGCCAGAGTCGCAGGCCTGGTGCTCTTCCTTTTCCTCCTTGGAGTTTTTTCCCAGACCGGTTATCTGTTTGTGGTCTCTCTGCTTTTCGGAGGAAATGCAGAGACCATCCTGCCTCTTCTGATTCTTACTTTAAAGGTGGCTACGGTATCTCTGGCGTCTATTACTGTGTTTTCCGGTCTGGATCCGGACCGGCTGTCTAACGGCTTAATGTGGTATGGATGTCCGGAAAGGCTTTCTTTCTCTATTTCTTACGCATACCGTATGCTCCCCATGCTCATGGAGGAATTTCAGAATGTACTTTTATCCTACAGATTAAGAGGGAACGCGCCGAATACAGAAACTTTAACAGGCAAGATCCGGTATCTGGTCTACCAGATCAAGATGATCATCCATTCCTTTTATCCTCTGATGCTGAACACAGCAAAACGGTCGAGAACCACTGTAGAAGCTCTGGAGATCAAAGGATACCGCTATGGAGCGGTGAATAAAGAAGTTAAAAAAATGAAGCTTTCTGCCTTAAAGGTGACTTACAATGATCTGCTGTTTCTGGCGGTTTCCTTTCTGTGGGTTTCCCTTACGGTTATGGCAATGACGATACTTTAGGAGGTAAACATTACGATGTATATAGACTTTCATACCCATGGAAAGCTGGCCAAACGGCTTCCTTTCTCTACGGCTTATACAGACTGGCTGTTCGGAGAGGCAAAAGGGGCAGGACTGGACGCCCTGTGTCTGACAGAACATTTTAACACTCTGCAGTTTGACCAGGTCTATGGATATCTGCTGGATAAGTATGACAGGGAAGGAGATACCCTGGTGACAGAGCAGGGGCTGAGGATATTCGCCGGAATGGAGACAGATATCGCCGAAGGAGGCCATATTCTCTGCGTGGGGACCCCGGAGGAAATCCTGGAGCTGAATAAGAGGCTGGAACCCTGTAAAGAAAAAGAAACCTTTCTTCCTTTTGAGAAGCTTATGGACCTTTTTGACCAGTATCATCTGATCGTAGGAGGGGGCCATCCTTTCCGGGAAGGGGGCCATATTCCCCAGCTTCCGCCGGAACAGCTGAAACGTCTGGAATTTCTGGATCTCAACGGCAAGGACATTGCTGCAGACAGGGCGTCTACAGAGAAAAAAACAGAAGAATTGGGAAGGATTTTAAACATTCCGGTAGTGGCAGGAAGCGACACTCATCAGGCTGTCCAGTATGGCTGCATCCGGACCAATTTTACAAAAGAAACCTGCAGAGTAGAAGATCTGTATGAAGAAATGAAGGCTGGGAGATATACCATAGAAGTTTCCGAATTTGCCGGTTTTCAGGTGAAAGCAGCGGGACTGTTAAAAAAGGCTCTGAAAGAAATCCACGCCATAGGCGGAGATTATGTATCTGTACTATTAGGGGAACAAGGAGTATAATATTAAAAAAAATACAGTCAGAAAGACAAAGGAGACGTTAAAGATGGCTTTATACAGTCAGGCAATAGAAATCGTTCTGGAAGCCGGGGAGCAGCTGATCGAACGGGAAGGGGTCCATAAAATTTCAGAGAAAGGGCAGACGGATTATGTAACAGCGGTGGATATCCGGGTGCAGAAGACCATATTTCAGAAATTGTCCCAGATAGACCCGGATATGCAGTTTCTCGGAGAAGAAAAGGATAACCAGGAAATAGATCCTCAGGGAAAGGTATGGATATTAGATCCGGTAGACGGAACTACAAATCTTATCCATGACTTTCACCACAGTGTGATTTCTCTGGCTTATAGTGAAGGCGGAGAAATCCAATTCGGGATTGTATATGATCCTTTTTCTCATGAGATGTTCGGCGCCAGGAAAGGCAAGGGAGCTTATCTGAATAAAGAGAGGATTTTCGTCAGCAAAGCAGAGAAGCTTTCTCAGAGCCTGATCAGTATAGGCACTGCTCCCGGCTGTAGAGAAGACGCAGACAGAGCTTTTGCCCGTATGCGCCGGGTCTATGATAAATGTCAGGATGTGAGAAGGATAGGATCTGCAGCTCTGGAGCTGGCCTATGTGGCCTGCGGCAGACTGGAGGGATTCTATGAAGGGCATCTGAAAATCTGGGATTATGCCGCCGGAAAGCTCCTTGTAGAGGAAGCCGGAGGGATTGTTCTGGCAGACAAGAAAAGAGTTTTTGCCTCAGCGCCGGGGATCGCAGAAGAATTCCGCTGTATTGCGGAAGAAGAGGAGAAAGATATATGACCATCACGGTACCAGGAAAAGAAGGAAAATATACAAAGTCAGACGAGAAGATCCTGGAGTTTATGGAGTCTCATACAGACGAGTTTCTGTTCATGAGTATTGGAGAAGTGGCAAAAAAGCTGGAGGTATCGGAAGCCACGATTTCCAGAGCGGCCAGACATCTGGGCTACCGGGATTTTAAGGAAATGAAAAATGAGATCATCGGACAGAAGACCGGAAAAGGAGCTGCAGGGAAAATTGCCGGAACTCTTCAGAAAACCCAGGGATTTGATATAGATAAGTGGTTTGCCATGCAGCAGGAATGTCTGAGGAATACTCTGGAAAATTTTGATCAGAAGGAATTTGCCAGGGCAGTTTCCCAGATCCAGAGCGCCAGGAGTATTTATATCCATGGAAAAAACGCTTCAGCTTCTTCTGCCCAGCTTCTCTTTTTCCGCCTGCGGAGACTGGGATATAAAGTATTTATGGTGCCTTCGGGAGGCTCAGAAGTCATCGAGGGAATCGTACATGCAGGGGAAGGGGATCTGGTGATCATTTTCAGCTATTCTAAAGTTTCTGTGGAAGGAAAAATGATACTGGAATATGCAAAAACAGCCGGGTATACTACCATGGCCTTTACCAGCCGCCTGTATGCCCCCCAGGATCAGAGGGCAGACATTAATCTGTATGTATACAGAGGCGAAAAAGAAGAATTTCATTCCATGACAGCTCCGGCAGCCATGATCGACGCCCTGATCCTTGCCCTCTCCGAAAAAGACCAGGGAGATACCGCCCAGAATCTTCTGAAAATACAGAAACTGAAAGAGAAGTTTAAGCAGAAGTAAAGGTGTTCCTTTGACAGAAAATTATTTCTCCTCAACTTCTAAGTTATTATTCCCCTTTAGCATATTATAACACTTTAATATTCTCACTGTCATTTTCTTTCTCGCTTCTTTCTACTAAAATAACCGTCCCTTCGGCATATCTGCTGCCTGGAGGGACGGTTATCAGGTCACAAATTATGAAATTTTCTCAGTTACCCGTTCTGCATCCGTTTGATGACTTTCAGCCGGGTGAATTCTTCTCGTTCTTTCTCTTCCAGAGCATTGGAGATGCTCTTGGTAAGCGCCTCAAATTTGGGAATGGTAATATTCTTCAGAGCATTTGCCCGTTTCTGAGTCTTTTTAATATTCACCGCCAGCCGGTAGGCGGAATTTTCCACCATGGACAGACGGATAGTCAGCTCCTTTACCTTTTCAAAGGCAGCCCTGGCCTCATCCAGAGAAGCCTTGGTGCCGTAGTAGGCATAAGTGGGAGCTCCTGAATCCGGTTCATACCGGACCAGAGGGATTTCTGTTCCCATAACACTTCTTGTTTTGATCTCAATAGAATTTTCCACCGGAACTGTCCGGGAAATTTCCTGTACATTGCTGATGCCGATTTCCATATTGGCTTTCTGAAGAGCGGCATAGGCAGTGCGGAAAGTAATATCGATCTGGGACTGAATATCTTTTGCCTGATCAATCAGTTCCATCAGTTCCCGGATGAGAATATTTCTTTTCTTGTCCATCAGGTCGAATCCCTGCCTGGAAAGGGCCAGGGAATTCTTTGCCAATATCAGGTTTCCTTTGGTAGGAAAGGTATTAGGATCCATATCATCATCTCTCTTTCAGGAAACATTTCAGGAATTTTAAGCTTCTTCACGAGATTTATAGTATTTATCCAGGATCTTTGTATCGATTCTGTCCAGTTCTTCCTTGGGGATCATGCCCAGCAGTTTCCAGCCCAGATCCAGAGTTTCTGTAATGCTCCGGTTCTCATCAGGACGCTGTCCTACAAATTCATGCTCAAAAGCCTCTCCGAATTTCAGATAGATTTTATCTATAGGAGAAAGCTCGTCTTCTCCGATAACAGACGCCAGAGCTCTGGCATCGCCTACTTTTGCATAGCAGGAGAAGAGCTGGTTGGCTACATCCTGGTGATCTTCTCTTGTAAAGCCTTCTCCGATACCATCCTTCATAAGACGGGAAAGGGAAGGAAGTACATTGATAGGAGGATAAATGGCCTGGCCGTGAAGCTGCCGTTCCAGAACGATCTGGCCCTCTGTAATATACCCTGTCAGGTCCGGGATGGGGTGGGTGATATCGTCATTGGGCATGGTAAGGATAGGAATCTGGGTAACAGATCCTGTCCCTCCCCGGACAATGCCGGCTCTTTCGTACAAAGTGGCAAGTTCACTGTACAGATATCCCGGATAACCTTTTCTGGAGGGAATCTCACCCTTTGAGGAGGATACTTCACGCATAGCCTCGCAGAAAGATGTGATATCCGTCAGAATGACCAGGATATGCATCCCTTTTTCAAAAGCCAGATACTCTGCGGCGGTGAGAGCCACCTTTGGAGTGATCAGCCTTTCTACAACCGGATCATTGGCAAGATTCAGATACATGACCACATGGTCGGACACGCCGCTTTCTTCAAAGGTCCGGCGGAAAAATTCCGCCACATCATATTTAACGCCCATTGCCGCAAAGACAATGGCAAAGTTTTCATCGCTGTCCCCTCCCAGGGAAGCCTGCTGTACGATCTGGGCCGCCAGCTGGTCATGGGGAAGGCCATTTCCGGAGAAGATCGGAAGCTTCTGGCCCCTGATCAGAGTGGTCAGAACGTCGATGGCGGAAATACCTGTCTGGATAAAGTTTCTGGGATATTCTCTGGTCACCGGGTTTAAAGGAAGCCCGTTAATGTTCAGCTGCATTTCTGAGGCCACAGGTCCCAGACCGTCTATAGGCCGCCCGATGCCGTCAAAGGTACGTCCCAGAATCTCCGGGGAAAGATCGATCTCCATAGGATGGCCGCTGAGTCTTGTATGAGTATTCATAAGGGACATACTTTCCGTTCCTTCAAATACCTGGATGACCGCCTTATCTTCATAAATTTCCACGATACGGCCCAGCTTCCGGGTGCCGTCGTCGATACGGAATTCGACGATCTCATCATAGGCGGCGTCCCTTACTCCTTCCAGAACAACAAGAGGGCCGTTGATCTCGCTTAGTCCTAAATATTCAATTGCCATTTCCAGTCCCTCCTTATCCGTTCTTTTCCATTACCGTATTATAGAAATCATCAATAGCTTTCATATAATCGTCCATCATTTCCAGATGGTCGTTTGGAACATCATATTTAATAGAAATCACTTTTTCAAAGATATTCTCTCTTTTCAGTATAGATACCGGCATTCCCATGCCCACCAGGATCTTGCATTTCTGATTCAGATAGAGGATCACTTCCATCATTTTAAACTGCTTTTCCAGAGAAACGCAGGTATCGTCCGGATGGAAGGCATTCTGCTGAAGAAATCCCAGACGGATCACCCGGGCGATCTCCAGGGTCAGCTTCTGATCGTCAGGAAGAACGTCGCTTCCGATCAGCTTTACGATTTCCATCAGACTGCTTTCCGAGTTCAGAATAGCCATCAGCTGATTCCGGTCATCTACAAATTTAGGAGAAACATTTTTACTGTACCAATGGGCCAGATCTCCCAGATATTCACTGTAACTGGTCAGCCAGTGGATGGCGGGAAAGTGCCGGGCATAGGCCAGAGATTTGTCCAGCCCCCAGAAGCAGCGGACAAAACGCTTGGTATTCTGAGTGACCGGCTCCGAAAAATCTCCTCCCTGAGGGGATACGGCGCCGATGATAGATACCGAGCCTTCTGTGCCATTTAAGTTCTGCATCATGCCGGCCCTTTCGTAAAAGCCTGAAAGCCGGGAGGCCAGATAAGCCGGGAAGCCTTCCTCGGCAGGCATTTCTTCCAGACGTCCAGAAAGCTCTCTGAGAGCTTCTGCCCATCTGGAGGTAGAGTCTGCCATAATTGCCACATCATAGCCCATGTCCCGGTAGTATTCTGCCAGAGTGATCCCTGTATAGATGGAAGCCTCACGGGCGGCCACCGGCATGTTGGAAGTGTTGGCGATCAGGGTGGTGCGGGCCATAAGAGGGTTTCCTGTTTTGGGGTCATGAAGTTTGGAGAAGTCTTCCAATACTTCTGTCATTTCATTTCCACGTTCGCCGCAGCCGATATATACGATAATATCTGCGTCAGACCATTTGGCGATCTGATGCTGGGTCATGGTCTTGCCTGTACCGAAACCGCCTGGGACGGCGGCTGTGCCTCCCTTTGCAATGGGAAAAAGGGTATCCAGGATACGCTGGCCGGTAACCAGGGGCCTGGAGGCCGGATAACGGCGGCTGGTAGGTCTCGGCACCCGGATCGGCCATTTCTGGGCCAGCTTCAGTTCATATTCACTGCCGTCTGACAGCGTCAGCACGGCAATAGTCTGGGTAATGTTGTACTTTCCATCGGGAACCACAGATTTCACAGTTCCCTGGATATTGGGAGGAACCATAGATTTATGAAGGATAGAAGAAGTCTCAGGAACCTCTGCGATAATGGTTCCTCCGTAGACCTCCATACCCGGGGAAATAGTCATATGCACATCCCAGAGCTTTTCCGTATCCAGAGAGTCTACCTGCATACCTCTGGATATATACTTGCCGGATTGTTTGGCGATTACAGAGAGGGGTCTCTGAATACCGTCAAAAATATTGTCCAGGATTCCAGGTCCAAGGGTAACAGAGATAGCATCTCCCGTAGCGGTGACCGTCTCTCCGGGTTTCAGGCCGCTGGTCTCCTCAAAGACCTGGATGGTAGTAGCGTCCTTTTTCAGAGAGATGACCTCTCCCACCAGATGCTCCTTTCCTACATGAACCATTTCGGACATCTTGAACCCTGTATTTCCTTTCAGATAGATGACAGGGCCGTTGACGCCGTAAATAATACCAGTTCTACTCATGCTTCAGCCCTCCGTCAAAATTAAAATTTTCCT